>NZ_JABFCH010000158.1:0-224 GCF_017566055.1 Extibacter sp. GGCC_0201
TTCGTATCTTCTAATTCGTAGGTATCATGAACACCTATATAATCTGTGCAGATGATCTTGCACTGTCCGCATTTTATGCACAGCGATTCGTCACGCATAATGGATGGGTTATCCGGCTCGATGGGGACACGCACACTCTTTGGTAAATGATTCATGGAAACCTCCTTTGATAAATGATAATTGTTACTGTTATTATTATATTATACCAAAATTATCCAGTTTGT
>NZ_JABFCH010000159.1:0-224 GCF_017566055.1 Extibacter sp. GGCC_0201
TGCTGATAATCGCAAAACCGACAAACAGAGAAAATACGATGATAGGCATCATATCTCCATTGGTCAGCGCTGCAAAAGGATTACTGGGAAGCAGATCCAGAATGGTCTGGTAAACCCCCGGCAGTTCCTTGACCTCCACCGTGTTTTCAATGGTTCCGAGAATAAGTCCTTTGCCCGGCTGAATCAGATTGGCCAGAACAAGACCAATGGTAGCTGCAATGCCT
>NZ_JABFCH010000160.1:0-224 GCF_017566055.1 Extibacter sp. GGCC_0201
GGGGCATTGCCCGCAATCACCATGAACCGGTAAATCATAAACATAAAGATCAGGATCAGGGAGATTGCCCCGAATAAACCAAGTTCCTCACAGATAATAGAAAAAATCATATCATTCTGCGCCTCGGGTACAAATCCCAGCTTCTGGAGGCTCTCGCCCAGCCCTTTGCCGAATAATCCGCCGGAACCGATGGCATACAGACCCTGAAGCACCTGGTAGCCGCC
>NZ_JABFCH010000161.1:0-224 GCF_017566055.1 Extibacter sp. GGCC_0201
TTTTTCGTCTCTATATGCATTTTGCCGATATCATTCCGTCATTTACAGCATTCTCGCACTGAGCGTGGCCGCTTACGGCATAATTCTTATTCGCGCGAGTGCGCATCCTGCTGGAGTTTTTTTTGTATAATAGGAAATGTAAGTTCCTATTATATAATTAAGAAGACAGCCATCCTGCACTTCTGCGCAAAACGACTGTCTTCTTAATTTATATCCATTCTTAT
>NZ_JABFCH010000162.1:0-224 GCF_017566055.1 Extibacter sp. GGCC_0201
TGACCGACTCGGCGGCGGACATCTCGTCGTCAGTCGCCTCCACATCGGCAGGCGGGGTAAAGGTCACGTCTACGCCGCCGCGGATGTCGATGCCCCATCGGATGCTGTCAACGCCCTTGATGATGATGTTTTCCACATCGCCATACCGGGTGCTGATGCCCGCTATTGCGGTATAAGCCAGCAACACGATGAGTGCAAAGACAACGAAAAATGTGATTTTTCCT
>NZ_JABFCH010000163.1:0-224 GCF_017566055.1 Extibacter sp. GGCC_0201
GGCAGTTGTGGGCTCTACAGATGCGGCCTCCGTTTTTTCGATTCTGCGCTCGAAAGCACTGGCTCTGAAGGACGGGACGGCATCTCTGCTGGAGGTGGAAAGCGGCAGTAATGATCCGTTTTCCTATATGATGACAATGATTGTCCTGAGCTGGATGGGTGGGGGAGAAAGTAATATTTTTCTTCTGCTTCTGAAACAGCTTGGATTCGGCATTGCGTTCGGTG
>NZ_JABFCH010000164.1:0-223 GCF_017566055.1 Extibacter sp. GGCC_0201
TTGTGTGAAGCCGGATATCCTGCTCAACGATGCGGTTACGATTCCCGGACTCCCGATGCGTCAGGTGCCGATTATCAAAGGGGATGCCAAGAGCGCATCCATTGCGGCGGCGAGTATAATCGCCAAGGTGACCAGGGACAGGATGATGGTGCAGTATGACAGTGTGTTTCCGGGATACGGCTTTGAGGCCAATAAAGGGTATGGAGCGGCAGCTCATATCGAC
>NZ_JABFCH010000165.1:0-223 GCF_017566055.1 Extibacter sp. GGCC_0201
GCATTATCAGTAAGAGAATACCGAAACAAC
Source organism: Extibacter sp. GGCC_0201 (assembly GCF_017566055.1). NCBI lineage: Bacteria > Bacillati > Bacillota > Clostridia > Lachnospirales > Lachnospiraceae > Extibacter > Extibacter sp. GGCC_0201. The sequence goes on from NZ_JABFCH010000165.1 coordinate 31, forward strand.
CTCGCAGCGTCTTTCACCAAAGCTGACAATGGCGAGCAGGTACTAATTCGCAGGAAAAACGAGATTTACGCTTTGGTAAAAGTTGGTCGTGAAGATTTGATGATAACCCCGGAGCTGCAAGCAAGGATTGACAAGGCAAGGGAAGAAATCAAATCCGGAAAGTGTGTTACCCTCAAAAGCAGTGAGGATATTG
>NZ_JABFCH010000166.1:0-223 GCF_017566055.1 Extibacter sp. GGCC_0201
GATGGCTTTCAATAATAATTCTGTTCCCGGTTTTAGCTCTGCGTTAAAAAAAGCCAGCAGTCCGCCACCCATGCCTCTGGCTGCACCTGCACCGGGGTAGTTCGTGATATCTTTTCCTGTCGTTTTCTTTATAACTTCGGCTAATGATTGCATGCCTTCATCCAGCCTTTGCACCATTTTATGATCGGTTCCTTTTTGTTGTGCAAAGATATATGCCACTCCG
>NZ_JABFCH010000016.1:0-92945 GCF_017566055.1 Extibacter sp. GGCC_0201
TGGATTTCTGAGGAAAGCCAGCTTTTTTGCCGTATCGGAAATCCCCCGGATTAAAAGAATATTTGCTGAAAGAAAAGCCCCCACCCCTCAAGATTGACAATGTCATTAAGATAACTAGATAGAAGTATTTCACATGTCTCAGCCTTCATAACAACCAATTGTGTTAGATTCATTATCTTTGATGTTTTGGACATTACAAACAGACAGATGTTCCCATCTGCCAAAATAAAGTGTATAGTATAGCTGGGGTTATACTCTGTATAGAAAACGGACTGCTTTCTTGTAATCGACTTTGCGAGGGTCGTGACGTCCAGGACGAACAGGCATGATTTCTTTACTTATTAAGGCCTCAACATCTGGCGGAGATTTCTCCGCCATTTTACTTATACAATATCTGCATATATGTATCCCAAATGTATATCTTATTTGATACGTATGCTTCTTTGCGCACTTTTCAATCGTTACGTGAGCTGTGATAACCTCACAGAAATTATATAAGAGAAGACGTGCCCATATTTCTTGGGGGATGTATTCCCCTTTCTTAGAATGAAAACTTGTTAGGCCGACAGCATATTATCTTTATTCCGAAAACGCCTGTATATTTCTGGATGATTGAGAACTTCATTTGTCCTATCCTGCACATAAGAAGTTTGCTATAGTTTATCACCCGGTTCCCAGTCCGCAGCCCCTATACTTAAGGAAAACTACATCCATTCTTTTCTTTATATTTAGAAATCTATTTAGGAGTTCTTTAGATTTGCAGATTAAGATATAGGAAATCGGAAGGGGGATGGAGAAATGAACGTATTGATATTAAGCAGTCAGTTTGGAATGGGTCATCAGATGGCGGCGAAGGCAATCGGTGAAGAGATTAAGAAGCAGGATAAGGATGCGAACGTTACGGAGCTGGATCTGCTAACGCATTTTTATCCTCGGGCAAGCCGCTATATATTTAAATTATTCCAAATGCTCGTTGAGCACTGTTATGGGATATATAACATGGTATACAAATTTTCAGGAAAGTTGAAGGTTGACATCAAGCCGACAGGGATCACAGCCTACAAAAGGCTGCAGAGGCTGATGGATGCGCATGAACCGGACATGATTGTATGTACGCTTCCGCTTTGTGCCAAGTCGATTGCTTCTTATATCGAGAAGACGGGATGCCACATTCCGCTTGTCACCTGTATCACCGACATCAGCATACATCCGGAGTGGATTACTGCACAGACAGACGCCTATCTTGTGCCGACGCAGGAGGTGAAGGATAATCTCGTACAGAGAGGTACAGGACCTGACAATGTATTTGTGACAGGAATACCAGTTAGACAGCAGTTTCTAAAAGCGACAGAAAACAAGAGCGATAAGGTGAAGAGGGTGCTTATTATGGGAGGCGGACTCGGTATCATACCGAATCTGGGTGAGCTTATCGATATGCTGCATCGCGCCCCGGGCGTATCAGCAACAATCATAACAGGAAAGAACCATAAGGCATATGAAGAGTGGCACGGAAGATACGAAGACATAGAGGTGCTCGGATATACGGAACATATCAGCACCTATGTAAAAGCGGCAGACCTGGTTATCACGAAAGCTGGAGGGATTACGTTATTTGAGCTTATCCACTGTGAAGTACCGCTATTTGTCATCCACCCGTTTCTGGAGCAGGAAGTGAACAATGCAAAATACGCAGAGGAGCATGGAATTGCCAGGGTCATCTGGGATAAGTCTGCAGATTTTACAAATGTATTGAAAGAGTTCCTCTCTGACAGCCGGCAGTGGCAGCAGATGAAAGGCAATATGCACATGGTAAAGCAGGAGATTATGAAGTGCAGCGTGGAAGAAGCGATGCAGACTGTAAAAGAAAGGATGATAGCGTGATGTGGATACTGGCGGCAGCAGCCCTGCTCATCGTTTTCTGTTACAGCGTAGTTCCATCGTTTGCACTTAGATATCTGCAGACGGCAAAGAGGAAAAAGGCAGGGAGAGAGAAGGTCCTTTATCTGACTTTTGATGACGGGCCGGGCGGCAAAGACACAGAAGACCTTCTGGACCTTCTGAAGGAATATGACATCAAGGCATCTTTCTTTACCGTTGCCGGGTTCGCAAAGCAATATCCGGAACTTATCGTGCGGATGAGGGAAGAAAGACATCTCATAGGGTTACATTCGGTGCACCATAATAATGCTTTGTTCCGGGGAAATAAGTTTACGTACTCGGATCTGGTGGAATCTATGTTCATAATGAAAAAGCTCGGCTGTGATGCGGCCTATTACCGTCCGCCGTGGGGACACCTCAACCTGTTCACGCTAGGCTGGTTAAGAAGGCTGAACCTTCACCTTCTTTTCTGGGATGTCATGGCCCAGGACTGGTCGGATAAGGAGACGCCGGACACGATCTGCTCAAAGCTTATGCACAGAGTATTTCCAGGGGCAGTCATCTGCCTGCATGACGGAAGAGGGACCGCAGGAGCACCTGCAAGGACAGTCGAAGCACTGCGGATGGCAATTCCGATGCTTCTGGAAAAGGGATATCGATTTAAGAGGGTGGACGAGGATGAATAATACGATGACAATTCAAAAAACAGGAAAGCAGATGCTAGTATTTCTATTGTTTCTCTTGCTTCTTTTCTTCTGCCTGATGAGAGGGAAGGATGTCGGTCAGATAGTAGAGATAGCCGCGTCAGCTTCATTTCCATCTATTGCACTGGGCCTTTTGATGGCCGGAACCTTCCACGTTGCCGAGGGACTGAATCTTAAGATTCTGCTTCGAACGATGGGGCACCCTGTGTCCTTTGCCCAGGGTATGAAGTACGCTTATACCGGCTTCTTTTTCAGTTCGATCACACCATCCTCCACGGGAGGGCAGCCAATGCAGCTGTATATGATGAAGAAGGATAACATAGAGCTGTCCCACGGTTCACTTGCGCTGCTTATGGAACTTGCAGGGTTCCAGGCGGTAGTGTTTGTATTTGAAATACTGGCGGCCATACTGATTCCCGTCATGGGAATCGAGATGCCGTTATCGGTAAAGGTTCTCGCCGCCGCAGGATTTCTCATGAATGCCGTCTTCGTGCTGTTCCTGCTCACGGTCATATTCTCTGAGAAGATGGGGAAGAAGCTGTCAGGGCTGGCTGAGCGGCTCATACCGAAGCTTCCGTTCGTAAAGGAAGAGAAGAAGCAGGAATGGATTGTGAAGACAGAAGCAGGGTTTGAGGAGTTTCACGCGTGCGCCCACATGATGAAACGACATAAAAAAGACATAGTAAAGATGCTTCTTATCAGCACGATTCAGATTGTGTGCTGGTTTGGCGTTCCATATATGGTATATCTGGCGCTTGGATACCATGGTGTTACGTTCCTTCACCTCTTCGTCCTGCAGGTACTCGTCTATATGACGGGGGCATTGCTGCCGCTACCGGGAGCGATGGGGATAAGCGAGTTCGCCTTCATCCAGCTCTTCGGCAGCATATACAGCGGAAGCTCGATGACGGCAGCCGTACTGCTGAGTCGCGGGATCAGTTTCTACTTCCTGCTTGCATGGAGCGGACTGATGCTCATACTGATCTGTGCAGTGAAGAAGAGAAGATAATATTTTATATTATAGAGCGGAACCTTCCTGTTTTCTTAAGAATATTTATAAACATTTCCACCTTTCGACACATTCGATTCACAATCATCTAGTATAATAAATATATCAATCAAAGAAGACGGCGGTTGTACTTATGAAGCAGTATGGCTGCCGGACTTCGCCTAACACTATTATGAAATTCATATTATCTTGTGATATTTAAACGGGGAAAGACTCATACGTAGATGAGCTTTCCCCGTTGCTTTCAAGTGGTTTAATTCTCCCCCTTTGTATAGTGATAATATTATATCATAGGAGCCAGGGGAAATCAGCGCTTCTTTACATCTAATTCAGATTCATGTAAAATGGAAATATCAGACAGGAACGACAGTCCAGATAGGATGTAGAAGGAGGAAAACATGGATAAATCAAAAGTATTTTATACGGACTTTAAAGCCACGGCTAATGAAAATCTGCTACAGAAGCTGAGGCGCCTCTGTATAACCGCAGGAATGAAAGAGATTGATTTTGAAGATAAGTACGCGGCAATCAAGATACACTTCGGAGAATATGGCAATCTAGCATTCCTGCGCCCGAACTATGCGAAAGTGGTGGCAGATATTGTAAAGGAACAAGGGGGCAAGCCATTCCTGACCGACTGCAATACGCTCTATGTCGGCAGCAGAAAGAATGCCCTGGACCACATCGATACGGCATATGCCAACGGATTCTCACCATTTTCCACCGGCTGCCATGTCCTGATTGCAGACGGGCTGAAAGGAACCGACGAGGCACTCGTGCCGATAGACGGTGAATATGTCAAAGAGGCGAAGATTGGGCAGGCAGTCATGGATGCGGATATCTTTATCACGCTCACCCATTTCAAGGGGCATGAGAGCACCGGGTTCGGGGGAGCGCTGAAGAATATCGGTATGGGCTGCGGTTCACGTGCGGGGAAGATGGAGATGCACAATCAGGGAAAGCCGGCCGTGGATCAGGAATACTGTATCGGCTGCGGAGCCTGTCAGAGGATATGCGCCCACGATGCGCCGGTTATTACGGATGGCAAGGCATACATAGACAGGGACAAGTGTGTCGGATGCGGACGCTGCATCGGAGCCTGTCCAAAGGATGCCGTACATCCTACCGAGAGCAATTCCAATGATGTTCTGAACTGCAAGATAGCAGAGTACAGCAAGGCAGTCTGTCAGGGCAGGCCATGCTTCCACATATCGCTTATCTGCGATGTGTCGCCAAACTGTGACTGCCATTCGGAGAATGATGTGCCTATCATCCCTAATGTGGGGATGCTGGCTTCCTATGATCCGGTGGCCCTTGATGTGGCCTGCGCAGACTTGTGCAACAGTCAGCCTGTGCTCCAGAACGGCAGCGTGCTCCATGAGAACTGTAAAGACTGCCAGGATGGGACAGGACATCATGACCATTTCCATATGACGCACCCGGATACGAACTGGAAGACAGGCGTGGCACATGCCGTGAAGATAGGGCTCGGGCGGGAAGAATACGAGTTGATTGAGATATAAGCTTTCACGGATGTAAGAAAGGCGGTTGCTATTTTTTTAGTGTTCATGCTACACTATAGAAGGTTGAGCAGGATTACTAATTTCGTTAACAGAAAAGGAGAATTATATAATGGGTGGTTTTTTTGGCGTGGCATCCAAGACTGATTGTACATTGGAGCTTTTTTATGGTGTAGATTATCATTCCCATCTCGGTACGAGAAGAGGTGGGATGGCAACTTATGGGGAAAACGGATTCAACCGTGCCATACATAACATAGAGAATTCACCGTTCCGTACAAAGTTCGAACGGGATGTGGATGAGATGGAAGGCAACCTTGGAATCGGCTGTATCTCTGATTTTGAACCGCAGCCTCTCCTGATACAGTCTCATCTGGGCAGCTTTGCGATTACAACGGTAGGTAAGATCAACAATCTGGACAGGCTTCTTAAGCTCGTGTACGAAGACGGGCATACGCATTTCCAGGAGATGAGCGGCGGAAAAGTCAATGCAACAGAGCTGATTGCATCGCTGATCTGCAAGAAATCATCCATCGTGGAAGGTATCCGTTATGTGCAGGAGATTATAGATGGTTCCATGACGCTGCTTCTGATGACAAAGGACGGTCTGTATGCCGCCAGGGACCGGTTTGGAAGAACGCCTCTTGTGATCGGACATAAGGAGGACGCATTCTGCGTATCTTTTGAAAGCTTCGCATACATCAATCTGGGCTATACAGATTTCAAAGAACTGGGACCGGCAGAAATCGTATTTATCACGCCCGAGGGGGTGGAGACGGTAGGGGAGCCCCAGGAGGAGATGAAAATCTGTTCGTTCCTCTGGGTATACTACGGATATCCGACTTCCGCCTACGAAGGGGTCAATGTCGAGGAAATGCGTTACAAATGCGGCAGCATGCTTGCAAAGCGTGACGGTGGGGAGGTCCATCCGGATGTGGTAGCTGGCGTGCCGGATTCAGGCATCGCGCACGCAATCGGTTATGCCAATGAATCAGGGATACCGTACGCCAGACCATTCATCAAATATACACCTACGTGGCCGAGGTCTTTCATGCCGCAGAATCAGAGCCAGCGTGATCTGATCGCGCGGATGAAACTCATACCGGTTCAGGCTCTGATTGAGAATAAGAAGCTGCTCCTTATAGATGATTCCATCGTGAGAGGAACACAGCTTCGCGAGACGACAGAGTTCCTGTATCACAGCGGAGCGAAGGAAGTGCACGTACGCCCTGCATGTCCGCCGCTGCTATACGGCTGTAAATTTCTGAACTTCTCACGTTCAAAGACAGAGATGGAGCTGATTACAAGAAGAGTCATCAAGGAGAGGGAAGGAGACGATTGTCCGCAGGAAGTGCTGGATGAATATGCCAATCCATGCAGCTGCAAATATGCAGAGATGGTAGAAGCAATCCGCAGGCAGCAGAACTTTACCACGCTGCGTTACCACAGGCTCGACGACCTGACGGCATCCATTGGTATAGAGCCATGCAAGCTCTGTACTTACTGCTTTGATGGAAAAGAGTAGCTCGGAACAGAGCATTGCGGCTGTTCAGAGCCATCAATTATCTATTGGCAGACAGACAGTTGAAAAAAGAATACCTTTTCTATAAGATAAATGTGATGTCAAATATTGAGGGACGTTTCCTTGAAAGAAGGTAGAATCATAGAATGGCACAGACAGGAAAATAATCTGATTTTCCTGTCTTTTTTTGGGGCTTTTGAATATAGGGACATAAATACAATATGACTTATTCTGAGGCGGAATATTACAATTTGTGACAAATTTTGTCGTGTCAAATTTCTTGATGGGTATATTTACCAGTGATAATATTAGGAAGTAAAGGTGGTGTAGCAAATGGTGCAGTTGCAGGAAAAAATCAAGTATATTTTATATCAGTTGGGGGTGAACAGTACATATTTAGGATATTATTATCTGACGCTGGCTATCGCGATAGCAATCGAGGAAGAGGAGAATCTTTTATACATATCTAAGAACATCTATCCCAGAATAGCGGAACAATATCATACGTCTATTTCCTGTGTGGAACGTAATATTCGGACAGCTGCTGATGTAATGTTCAGGCACGGGAGCCCACAGCTCCTGGCGGAGATATTCATCGACAACAAGAACAGGCCGAAGAACTCCAGGCTCATATCATGTCTTGCATTGTATGTGAAGAAACAGTTATCTGAGTAAGAACAGCGATACCGGTATGTCGGTGGAGCGCGGCATGCGCTCCCGGAGCATGCCGGTACTTTTTTTTCACAGAAAAATCATATATTTACCACATGGATTTCAAGAAGATATCTTATGATAGAGAAAATTTTGTTGCCGGGAGGGAAGACTTTGATAGAAGTTAAAAATCTTGTGAAAAGATATGGAAGGCATCTGGCGGTTGACGGCCTGAGCTTCCAGGTGGAGAAGGGGCAGATATACGGGTTCCTCGGTCCGAACGGGGCCGGGAAATCGACCACTATGAATATCATGACAGGTTACATAGGTGCCACGGAAGGTGAGGTGCTGATTGATGGTCATGACATCCTCAAAGAGCCAGAGGAGGCGAAGAAGCATATCGGCTATCTGCCGGAACAGCCTCCGCTTTATATGGAGATGACGGTCCGGGAATATCTCTGCTTTGCAGGGGAACTAAAGAAGATACCGAAGGATAAGCTGGAGGAGCAGATTGCGGAAGCGATGGAGCTGACAAAGCTCAAAGAATCAGAGAACAGGCTTATCCACAACTTATCCAAGGGCTACAGGCAGAGGGTGGGGCTTGCCCAGGCAATACTTGGCTTTCCGGAGATTATCATACTGGATGAACCGACGGTGGGACTCGACCCGAAGCAGATCATCGAGATACGGCAGCTGATCCGGAGCCTCGCCAAGAGGCATACGGTAATCCTGAGTTCACATATCCTGGCCGAAATCCGTGAGGTGTGCGATTATATCATGATCATATCCAGAGGGCGGCTTGTGGCGAGCGATACGCCGGATAATCTGGAAAATCTGATGAATAAGACCGCTTACACCCAGATTCAGGCACGGGAACCGGAAGACCGGATACGGAAGATTCTCGGAAGCCTGGAATGTATCGAGGCTGCAGAATACAGCGCAGAAGACGAAGGTGTCACCACCGTGCGGATCCAGGGCAGGAATAAGGAAGATATCAGGGAAAAGCTGTTTCTTGCATTTGCGGAACAAAAGGTTCCTCTTCAGGAACTCAGGCTTGTCAAATCCACGCTTGAAGAAGTGTTCCTTGAACTGACACAGGAAGGGAAGGAGGCCGAGACGGATGAGAGCAATATATAGAAGAGAGCTTAAGTCTTATTTCCACACGATGGTGGGATATGTGTTCATTGCATTTTTGGTAGCGTTTACGGGAGTCTATTTCATGGCATTCAACCTGAATTACGGATATCCGTATTTCTCCTATGTGCTGTCCAGCATTCATTTCGTATTCATGATCGCGGTCCCGATTCTGACCATGAGAAGCTTTGCGGAAGACAGGAAGAATAAGACGGACCAGATGCTGCTCACTGCTCCGGTCAGCCTGTGGAAGGTCGTGCTTGGTAAATATCTGGCCATGGTATCCATCTTTGCGGTACCATGTGTGATATATCTTATATTCCCTCTGATTATCATGACACAAGGAACTGCATATCTTGTGGTGGACTATCTGTCCATCCTTGCATTCTTCCTCATAGGCTGCGTATACATCGCGGTCGGGATGTTCCTTTCGTCACTGACGGAAAGTCCGATTATCGCGGCCATATCTACCTTCGGCGTACTGCTGCTTTCCTATCTGTGGAGCGGCATCGCAGATTTCCTGCCGGGCAGCGCGGCGGGCAATGCGGCCGGCATCATTATCCTGGCTGCCGTCCTTGTGCTCGGCATCTATCAGATGACGAAGAACTGGCTGATTGCAGCGACGCTTGAGACAGCCGTGGTCATCATCTGCGTCATCATCGGGATTACGAAGGCCTCTCTCCTTGAAGGAGCCCTCTCCAATCTGCTCGGCAGGTTTTCATTGGCAGATGTGCTGACGGGTATCGCATCGAACAGCCTGCTGGATGTGGGCAGCTTGATATTTGATGTGTCCCTGGCAGGCCTATTTATATTTTTGACTATGCAGATGATACAGAAAAGACGCTGGAGTTAGGAGGAACATATGCAAGACAGAATAAAGAGATTATTTCACAGCGCAGCATCCCGTAACGGAAGCTACAGCGTCGGAGCCATCGTGCTTGTAATCGCCATAGTGATTGTAGTGAACCTTATTGCCGGACAGCTGCCGGAGAAAGTGAAACGTATTGATATCAGCGACAACAGGATATATGAAATATCAGACAAAAGTAAGAAAATATTGAAGAAGCTCGACACGGACATCACATTTAAGATATTTGCGGAGAAAGAGAAAACAGATGACAGGATCAAGACATTCATCAATAAATATGCATCCCTCTCGGATAAGATTGCTGTAGAATGGATAGACCCCGTACTCCACCCGTCCGAACTCTCCGCCAACAATGTGGAATCAGACACGGTCCTCATATCGTGCAAAGATACACAGAAGAGCACGACGGTGGCATTCGGTGATATCATCGTGTCAGATGAGTCTTCCTACTATATGACTGGAAGCGCTTCCGAAACCCGGTTCGATGGAGAAGGGCAGTTCACGTCTGCAGTCAATTATGTGACGGACGATGCTGCCAGGAAGGTCTATTATACGACAGGACACGGGGAAGATACCTTTTCTTCTTCTGTCTCAGACCTGCTTGCCAAGAACAATATGGAGGAAGAAGAGCTGAATCTCATCATGACAGGAAAGATACCCGAAGACTGCAGCCTGCTCATACTGAACAGCCCTGTATCCGACATAACAGAAGAAGAAAGAGATACGATAACGTCCTACCTTGCCTCTGGCGGCAAAGTCTTCCTGCTGCTCGGCGACTCACAGGAAGATACCCCGAATCTGGACGGACTTATGAAGGACTATGGCATGGAACAGGAAGAGGGTTACATTGCAGATATGCAGCGCAGCTATCAGGGGAACTATTATTATATATTCCCGGAGCTGGATGCTTCCTCTGGCTTGACAGAGGGGATGTCATCCGACATGGTGATGCTTATCAATGCACATGGCATGAATATGGCAGACCCCTCCCGGGATACGATAACCACGACCCCCTTCATGACGACGTCCTCAGATGGATATGCTGTGACGGAGGAGGATCAGAAGCAGGGCACGTATACGCTCGGTGCGGTAGCCACGGAGACGGTTGGTGATGGAGAGGCCCGGTTCACCGTGATATCGGCAGGCACGCTTATAGATTCCCAGGTGACAGACGCCTTCTCAACCCTGGAAAATCTGACGCTGTTCTCCAATGCGGTGGCCGCCAACTACGAAGATATGGAAAATGTGGCAATAGAGCCAAAGAGCCTGGAAGTGACGTACAACACGATGCAGCACGCGGGCGTGATAAGCATTGCCGTCATATTCGGCATCCCGCTCGTGATACTCATATACGGCTTCCTGCGCTGGCTGAAAAGACGGAAAGCTTAGGGAGGCAAAAGAGATGAAGCAGAAAAAGACTATATTTGTACTGGCCGGTATACTTGCAGTGCTGTCTATCCTGTATGCAGGACTTCAACTATACAACAAGAGCCTGGAAAAGAAAGAAGCAGAAGAGGCCGAGAAAGATAAGGTATACATCACCAACGAAGAGGATATAGCAGAGATTTCCTATACAGGGACAGAAGAAGATGGGACGATGTCATTTGTCAGGGAGGACGGAGAATGGTACTATGCTCCGGACAGAGAGATACCATTGAACCAGAGCACAGTACAGAATATGGGGGATACGCTTGCGGCGTGCCAGGCCGTACGGGAGCTTGAAGAGCCGGATGACTGGTCTGATTATGGCCTGGAGAATCCGCAGTACACGATTATACTCAGGAGTAAAGAAGGAGCGGAAACGACGCTCTATATCGGACAGACAGCAGGAGAAGATTATTATGCCGCCGTCAAAGGGAGCGGTAAGGTATATACGGTCGACAGCACGGTCATATCCTCGCTTTCCTTTGATCTGGCACAGTATGTGCAGACAGATACGGTGCCGTCAATCAGCAGCGGGAATCTGAAAAAGGTGGAAGTGACAGAGGGAGGACATACCACCACTTATGATGCAAAAGAGGATATGGCGGAGATGGCAGGAGGATTTGGAGCCCTGTCTCTTACGACATGCGAAGATTACCACGCAGAGGGAGGGGAGCTTAAGAATTATGGCCTCGATGAAGAGACCCGTATCACTGTGACAGCAGTCTATGAGGATTCCGCTTCAGGAAAAGAGGAGAAGTATACGATTTATATCGGCGCTACAGATGATACAGGAGCCAGCAGGTACGTAGGGACAGACGGATCAAGGATCGTATATCTCGTATCCGCTGATACGGTGGATAATACGTATACGCCGGCCGGACAGTAAAATAGTGCTGCTGCCCTGAAAAAAGTAATGAGCCTCGGGATAACTTGGTGTATAATAGGGGAAGATGTAAAACACCATTTTCGGAGGAAGCATTATGAAAAAAGATACGACATCCATGATAAAACGTGCGGAGCGTTTTCAGATCATCCTTATCGGAGAGGGTATACTTGTCGGGGGAATCGCAGGTCTCGTCGTCCTCCTGTACCGGATGTGCCTGGAAGGCGCAGGCAAGGGCCTGAATATCATACTTGCGTACGCCCGCCAGTCTCCGCTACGTATGGCCGGCTGGTTTCTCTTGCTCATGCTGATGGCGGTCCTTGTTGCAAAGCTGCTGACATATGAACCCATGATATCGGGGAGCGGCATCCCGCAGCTGGAAGGGGAGATGGTGGGCAAGTTGGAACAGACATGGTGGAAGGTACTGCCTGCAAAATTTGCAGGCGGTTTCTTATGTATGCTCGGAGGGCTGGCGCTTGGGCGGGAAGGCCCGTCCATCCAGATCGGTGCCATGGCGGGAAAAGGCGTATCGAAGGGGCTGGACCGTGGCAAGACGGAAGAAAAGTTCCTGCTGACATGCGGTGCCAGTGCGGGGCTGGCAGCAGCGTTCCATGCACCTCTGGCAGGTGTCATGTTTTCGCTGGAGGAGGTGCACAAGAATTTCTCCGTATCTGTCCTCCTGTCGGTCATGACGGCCTCTCTTACTGCGGATTTTCTGAGCTCCGGCGTGCTGGGAGTCGATTCGGTATTCGAGTTTGACATCGTACACGCGCTGCCTCAGGAATATTACGGCCTCATACTGCTGCTCGGTGTCGTCCTAGGCGCCATGGGAGCTTTCTACAACTGGTTTACGCTGAAGGTACAGGCGCTCTATGGCAAAGCGAAGCACCTTAGTACGGCGGGAAAAGTGATGGTTCCGTTCCTCTGTGCGGGGATACTGGGCTTTACCGCTCCGGAGCTGTTGGGGAGCGGCCATTCTCTCATCGAATACCTGACGCATGAAGATGTCATGCTCGGGACGGTCCTTCTTATTCTGGCCGGGAGGTTCATCTTCTCAGCAGTCAGCTTTGGTTCAGGGGCTCCGGGAGGAATCTTTTTTCCGCTGCTTGTACTGGGCGGCTATATCGGGGGTGCATTTGCAACGGCAGGCGTACAGTTCTTTGGCCTCGAACCGCTGTATATCAATAATTTCGTGCTGCTTGCCATGGCCGGTTACTTTTCCGCCATCGTGCGTGCTCCTCTGACAGGAATCATATTGATTTTTGAGATGACAGGATCCCTGAGCCAGATGATGTCGCTTTCCATGGTTTCTATCGTGGCATATATTACAGCCACCCTGATGCGTTCCAAACCAATCTATGAAAGCCTCCTTGAGAACCTGCTCAGGAAACAGGGCCGGAAGGTGACCGAAGACCACGGCCAGAAGATACTTGTCAACTATGTGGTCAGACAGGGGTCCAGGCTGGAAGACGCCCTGATCAGCGAGATCAGGTGGCCGGAGAACTGCCTGCTTGTCTCCATACAGAGAGGGACGCAGGAGATAATCCCCAAGGGCAGGACGATGCTTCTTGCAGGTGATACCATTGTAACGATGACCGATGAGAGGGACAGGGCCGTCGTCCATGACAAGATGGAACAGCTGTGCAGCGATATGTTTTAATTAAAAAACAATTCATTATTTCTTGCATAACGGTAATACTTATGGTAATATAATTAACAATTTAGTACAGAAAAGCGATGAAAGAGACTCTGTCCTTTGGAACTCGACAGAAATGCGGCGTCACCGGCTGAGAGCGCTGCTTGGGGAATGAGGACAATAGGGAACACTCTGGAGCAGACCGCCTGAACGTAAGTAGGACGGTACGTAGGCATGCGTTATGTGCAGTTGAGTGGAATCCTGCCGTGTGACAAAGGCGTCGGACGGAGAAGGGCTCAATGCGGGTGGTACCGCGGATATATCATATCCGCCCCGGAATATATTGTATATTCCGGGGCGTTTTTTTCGTCCCGCAGACAGACAAAAAGGAGGTAGTGCATATGGAATTTGTAACAGGTATTGAACAAAAAGATACGCTGGAACTGAGCAGTCTTCTTAAGACCTGCCCGGGGGAGAATGTAAAAGCGAATGGTGCGGTACACACGATCAGGAAGATGGGTACGATTGCGTTCGTCATACTCAGGAAACGGGAAGGGCTTCTTCAAGGCGTATATGAGGAGGGATCGGCACAATTTGACTTGAAGGACTTGAAGGAAGCAGATACAATTGAGATAGAAGGGACGCTGGAGAGAAATGACAAAGCGCCCGGCGGCATAGAGATCCGTATGAAAAGGCTCAAGGTGCTGAGCCGGTCCGCGCAGGAGATGATGCCCCTTGCCATATCAAAATGGAAGCTCGGCACTTCCCTGGAAGCAAAGCTCAACTATCGTTCCATATCTTTGAGGAATATCCGGGAACGGGCCAAGTTCCGGCTGCAGGAAGGGCTTACGAGAGCATTCCGGGATTTCCTGTACAGCCAGGGGTTTACGGAAATCCATACGCCGAAGATTGGCGCCAAAAGCGCGGAAGGAGGAGCCAACCTTTTCCGCCTGGAGTATTTCCACAGGCCGGCTGTTCTCCAGCAGAGCCCGCAGCTCTATAAGCAGATGATGGTGGGCGTGTTCGACCGGGTATTCGAGACGGCTCCCGTGTTCCGTGCTGAGAAGCACAATACGAAGCGCCATCTCAACGAATATACGAGCCTTGACTTCGAGATGGGATATATCGACGGCTTTGAAGATATCATGGCGATGGAGACAGGATATCTCCAGTATGCGATGGCCCTGCTCGCAGAAGAATATGCAGAAGAGCTTAAGCTGCTGGACATTCATCTTCCGGATGTCATAAAGATTCCGGCGGTCCGTTTTGATGTAATCAAGGAAAAGGCGGCGGAAAGATACGGGCGCAGGATAAGGAACCCACATGACCTGGAGCCGGAAGAAGAACAGCTTATCGGCCGTTATGCGCGGGAAGAATGGGGCAGCAGATTTGTATTCGTCACCCATTATCCTTCCGGGAAGAGGCCCTTCTATGCCATGGATGACCCGGAGGATACAGCCTATACGCTGAGCTTCGACCTGCTGTTTGACGGCATGGAGATAACGACCGGCGGTCAGCGTATCCATGACTACAAGATGCTGACGGATAAGCTTGCTTCAAGGGGAATGACGGAAGACGGGCTTGAGCAGTATCTAGATGCGTTCAGGCATGGCATGCCGCCTCACGGAGGTATCGGGATTGGTCTTGAACGTTTTACGATGATGCTCACGGGAGATGACAATGTGAGGGAAACGACTCTGTTTCCTAGAGATTTGAGCAGGCTGGAACCATAGGGACTGCTCTGAGAGGTGAAGGAGGACCATATGTTTGGAAGGAAATGTACATTATGCGGGGGAAAGCTGGACGGCAGGGGAATATGTAAAGAATGTGGCCTGGACAGCAGCAAGTCGGAAAAGAGATATAAAATCAATCAGAGCAGCTGTGACGGGGAACCGTTGACACATGTCCACAGGGAAGACTATCATATCCCGAAGGAGGATGAACAGAAGCGGAAAAAAGAACAGCGTATGAGCGGCGGTCAGAGGATGGAAAATCGACAGCCGGAGTACAGGTATCACGATGATGCAGCACAGAGGAGAATGAGCAAAAGAGAGAGGGACAAAGATCAGAAGAAGTCTGTGGCGGGAAGAATTGTAGCAGTCATCACCATCGTGCTGACCGTAGCCGGCATCGTATTGTCTGTGATAGAAGATCATGGATCGGAAATCAGCAGCTGGGTGGATACGGAATTTGGGGATGGTGAGGGCGCTGCCGTGTCAGAAGAGTATCAATATAATCCCTATGAGTATGTGGAAACATCGATTCCAAAGACGGGGGAATCTGCAGAATATGTGCTTTCAAGCGGCCGATATATCGTTGGTATCCATTTGCAGGAAGGCAATTATGCCGCTGAGACGCAGGATGAATTTGACACCGTGCAGGTACATGACAGCGTGAATGGGGTCTATCTGTACGAGTACGAGAGCAAAGCGGACAATCATCTCGATGACCTGCGCTTATATGAAGGTGCGGTGGTCACCGTGATTTGTGAAGACACGGTGACGCTTAAGACAGACAACGGCCAGCCGGACATGCAGCCGGGAACACCTAATCCTATTACAGAGACTGTCGAGGTCGGGACCGGAGAAATAAAGAGGGCAGGAACGGATTTCGAACCGGGCATTTATGACATCATTGCCTCAGGCGAAGCCGGCATGGCAGATATCACTATCTATAACGGGGAAGGCGAAGAGATGGATACGCTTGGCATATATCTTGGCGAAGATGCTACGGAAGGCATGGGATTCAAATATATCGTGCTCCCGGAAGGGGCTGTAGTCGTCCGTACTGACGGAGGGGCACTGTCGCTTGTGCCGGCTGAGACGATAGCATCCGAAGATTATCTTGGATTTTACGAGAACTTATATTAAAGGAGGAGCATATGGCAGACAGGATATCCGATGATACGATTGAATATATAGGAATTCTCTCCAAGCTGGAACTCGATGGCTTGGAGAAGGAATCGGCAAAAGCAGATATGGAAAAGATGCTCGCATATATAGACAGGCTGAATGAGCTGGACACGGAAGGGATTGAACCGATGCCCCATGTATTTCCCATCTATAATGTGTTCCGGAGCGACGAAGTGGAGAACGGTGACGAAAGCGCACGTACGCTTGCCAATGCTCCTGTTCAGAAGAAAGGCAGCTTTGTAGTACCGAAAACGATTGGATAGGAGGCATGAATCATGATGGACATCATGGAAATGACAGCAGTTGAACTGGGAATGAAGATAAAGGCACGGGAACTGTCGGCAGTCGAGGCGGCCAAAGCAGCGCTTGCGAGGGCCGAAGAAAGGGAGCGGGAGATACACAGCTTTCTGTCCATAGACGGTGAAGGCGCCCTGAAGCGTGCAGGAGAAGTGCAGAAGCAGATAGAGGACGGCACGCTCACAGGGCCTCTGGCAGGGGTTCCGGCAGGTATCAAAGATAATATATGCACGTGTGGGATGAAGACGACATGCGCATCAAAGATACTGGAACACTATATACCGTCCTATACGGCGGAAGCGGTGCAGAAGCTGGAAGAAAGCGGGGCTGTCGTGATAGGGAAGACAAACATGGATGAGTTTGCCATGGGGAGCACGACAGAGACTTCGTACTTTGGAGTGACACGCAATCCGTGGAACCCGGACCACGTACCGGGCGGCTCCTCCGGCGGTTCCTGTGCGGCGGTGGCTGCAGGGGAATGCAGCTTTGCCCTCGGATCGGACACCGGCGGCTCTATCCGCCAGCCCAGTTCTTACTGCGGCGTGACAGGCATCAAGCCGACTTACGGAACCGTCTCGCGCTATGGCCTGATTGCTTATGGCTCATCGCTGGACCAGATTGGCCCGGTGGCCAGAGATGTGGCAGACTGTGCGGCAGTCCTGGATGTGATTGCCGGCCATGACAATAAGGACAGCACTTCCGTGGCAAGAGGCAGTTATGATTTTACCAGTGCCTTGATTGATGATGTCAAGGATATGAAGATAGGCATACCGAGAGATTACTTTGGCAGCGGCCTGGATCCAGAGGTGAAGGATGCGATACTGAGGGCGGCAAAGGTACTGGAAGAGAAGGGGGCGCATGTGGAGGAATTTGACCTGGGGCTCGTGGACTACGCGATTCCTGCTTATTATGTCATCGCATCCGCAGAAGCGAGTTCAAACCTCTCCCGTTTCGACGGCGTGAAGTACGGATACCGGGCAGAAGGCTTTGACGGCCTTCACGGCATGTACAAGAAGACACGTACGGAAGGATTCGGGGCGGAGGTAAAGCGCAGGATCATGCTCGGTTCTTTCGTCCTCAGTTCCGGATATTATGATGCATATTATCTCAAGGCTTTGAAGGTGAAGGCGTTGATCAAGCAGGCTTTCGACCGTGCATTCGAGCGGTATGATCTCATCCTTGGTCCGGTGGCACCTACTACTGCCCCGAAGCTTTCAAGCAGCCTGGACGATCCCATGAACATGTATCTTGGCGATATCTATACGATATCCGTGAACCTTGCAGGGCTTCCAGGCATGAGCGTGCCTGCCGGCTATGACAGCAGGGGGTTGCCGATAGGTATGCAGCTTATCGGGGGATGCTACAAAGAGAAAGACATCCTCCGTGCCGCATATGCGTTTGAATGTGCGACAGATAAAATGTATGTAAAGACTGCGCCGGCTGACAGGGGGACTGCAGATGAGGGAGAGGAGGGAAGATAGAGATGGCAAAACAGTACGAGACGGTTATCGGGCTGGAAGTGCATGTAGAACTTGCGACAAAGACGAAAATCTTCTGTTCCTGCAGCACGGCATTCGGCGGCGCGCCGAATGCCCATACGTGTCCGGTGTGTACGGGGATGCCCGGGGCGCTTCCGGTTTTGAACAGGCAGGTGGTCGAGTATGCCATGGCTATCGGCCTGGCAGTAAATTGTACGATTACGAGGGAGAACAAGTTTGACAGAAAGAATTACTTCTACCCGGATAATCCGCAGAACTACCAGATATCTCAGCTTTATCTCCCCATCGCGAGGGACGGGTATGTGGAGATCGAGACGGGAGGAAGGAGAAAGAAGATACGGATCCACGAGATGCACATGGAGGAGGATGCCGGGAAGCTGATCCACGACGAATGGGACGATGTCTCACTCGTAGATTACAACAGGAGCGGCGTCCCGCTCGTTGAGATCGTATCTGAACCGGATATGCGCTCTGCGGAAGAAGTCATCGCCTATCTGGAGACGCTGCGGACGATCATACAGTATCTTGGCGCTTCGGACTGCAAGCTCCAGGAAGGATCCATGCGTGTGGATGTGAACCTTTCGGTGCGCGAGGCAGGAGCGGATAAGCATGGCACAAGGACAGAGATGAAGAACCTCAATTCGTTCAAAGCAATAACGAGGGCAATCGAGGCAGAACGGCTGCGCCAGATAACGTTGCTGGAAGAAGGGAAACGAGTCATACAGGAGACGCGGCGATGGGATGACAATAAAGAAGCGTCTTACGCCATGCGATCGAAAGAAGATGCCAAGGATTACCGGTATTTTCCAGATCCTGACCTTGTGCCTGTCGTGATTGACGAGGAATGGCTGGAAAGGGTCAAGGCAGACCAGCCGGAACTCAGAAGCGAGAAGCTCGTGCGCTATAAAGAGGAGTTCGATATCCCGCTTTCTGATGCAGAGATGATTACATCGTCAAAGCGGATGGCAGATATATTTGAGGAAACGGCCATCCTGTGCGGTAATCCGAAGAAAGCGGCCAACTGGCTCATGGTTGAGACGATGCGGCTTTTAAAAGAGCATGACATGGAGCCGGAAGATATTGCATTTTCTCCTGCCGGTCTGGCGAAGCTGATTCAGCTGGCCGAAGCGGGAACCATCAACAGTTCGGTTGCGAAGGATGTATTTGAGAAGATATTCGCAGAGGATATCGATCCGGAACAGTATGTGGAAGAGATGGGGCTTAGGACAGTCAGTGATGAGGGCACGCTGCGCCGGGTTATTGCCGGAGCCATAGAGGATACGCCACAGGCAGTGTCTGACTACAGAGGCGGTAAGGAAAAAGCGCTTGGCGCTCTCGTGGGCCGGACGATGAAGGCGATGGAAGGAAAGGCGGATCCCGCCCTCGTTGATAAGATACTGAAAGAGATGCTGTAAGGCATAGCATCAGGCTAGGAAGGTATGTACGAATGATGACAAGAAAAGAGATGAAAAAAGCGGCAAAGAGAAACGTGAAAAGGCATTATATCCTGCTTGTTGCAGTATGCCTCATTGCCGCTTTTCTCAATTCCGAGTTTTCCGGTTCCCTTAACTCGCTGGAGGTAAATGTGCAGGAATCCTCCGGCGGCAGCTCTGGGGATATGGGGAAAGTTGCCGGGCAGCAGGCGGGGGCGATGGATGTGGCCCGCAATCTGCTGGAAGGACGGGAAAAAGAGGGGAAGGAACTATCCCGGAAGATTGAAAAGCAGCAGATCGAGCAGTCGAAAGGGGAGAGCCCTGTACTTGGAAGGAGCCGGGGAGTGCTGGCCCAGGCTGTGAATGCTGTCACGTCCGGCTCGGTGTTCGTGACGGTCATAGCTGCAGTCAATTCCATGGTCAAGTCCCAAGAGATCACGCTGCTTATCTTTATAATATTAGGGATGTTTCTGCTCATGGCGTTCTGGTTCTTTGTGAAAAATATGTATATTGTCGTGTCAAGACGTATCTTCATGGAAGGGCGCTGTTACGACGCGGTCCCGATTCAGCGTTTCCTGTTCCTGCTGCGGTTGAAGAAGTGGATGAGGGCCGCGTGGATCATGTTCGTGGAATTCATGTATAAGTTTTTCTGGATGTTCACGATTGTAGGAGGCATCGTAAAGACATTCTCTTATTTTCTCGTCCCTTATATCGTGGCAGAGAACCCGGATATGACCGCCCGGCAAGCTATCACGCTGTCAAGGCGGATGATGAAAGGCCATAAATGGGAATGTTTTTTGTTCCATCTGTCCTTTGCCGGCTGGTATATCCTCGGCATGTTGACATTTGGGCTCTCTGCCGTGTTCTATTCCAACCCGTATGAGACCGCTTCGTTTACGGAATATTATATCCAGCTCCGCAGACTTGCCAAAGACAAAGGGATTCCGGGAGCAGATATGCTCTGTGACACCTATCTCTTCGAGAAGGCGGGAGAGGATGAGATTCGGTCTGCTTATGTAGATGCGATAGCTGTGCTCGAGAGACCGGCAGAAGAGATGAAGGAACTGAGGGGGATCCGCAGATTTTTTGCGGAACATCTCGGGATACTCCTCTTACCGAGCGAAGAAGAACGGGCATATGAAGAGGACCAGGCCGAACGTATCAGGATACATTCGCTACGGGGAGCTGTGGAACGGAAGTCTTATCCGGGACGGCTGTCACCGGTACCAGAAGTCGAAAAACGCCAGAAAGTAGAGACGATACACTACATGCGCCACTATTCTGTCTGGTCGCTTATCATGATGTTCTTTGTGTTTTCCTTCATCGGATGGCTCTGGGAAGTGAGCCTTCATCTTGTCGAAGACGGGGCATTCGTCAACCGGGGCGTGCTGCACGGACCATGGCTTCCTATCTACGGAAGCGGCGGGGTGCTCATTCTCGTACTGCTCAAGAAGCTAAGAGCCAGGCCGGTGGCAGAATTTGCAGGAATCGTCATCCTGTGCGGCATGGTGGAATATTTTACCTCCTATTATCTTGAACTGACGCATAACGGTCAGAAGTGGTGGGATTACAGCGGATACTTTCTGAATCTGAACGGAAGGATATGCGCGGAAGGGCTGCTCGTATTTGGCATTGGCGGTATGGCATTTGCATATGTGCTGGCGCCCCTGCTCGACAATCTGATTCGAAGGGTACAGATGAAGCTGCTCATACCGGTGTGTCTGCTGCTCCTCTGCGTGTATGCGGCGGATACCGTATATTCTTCCGGACATCCGAACACCGGGAAGGGAATAACGGATTATGAGAGCAGACAGATGATACCTGTACATGTAGAGAAGTCTGTCACGTAAAACAAATAATATCAATTTATACAACAGGGGTGGCAGGAAGCGTTAGGCTTTCATTCCACCCCTAAATAATACCTGTTAAAATGATACCGCTTTGAATTGGCTATGTGCTGGCGCATGATGCTTTCCGCCTTGTTTTCGTTTAAAGATTCGATTGCATCGTAGAGCTGCTGATGTTCCCTGATTGACCTGGTGGCGACGGCACGGTCAGCCTTGACGAAGGCCCGGCTGCTCAACTCGACCAATGTGTTGACCGTATTCTTGAGTCTGTTGTTTCTGGAGGCAGATATGATGCATTGGTGAAATTTCATATCATAGACCATTGCTTTTGGTATATCTTCTCTGTCAAAATTTTCAATACATTTTTCCATCAGATAATGAAGTTCCGATAATGTACTTTCTGAGGCGCGCATGGTGCAGAGCTTAGCAGCCATACCCTCAAGCGCCTCTCTCATCTCGTAAATCTGGAGCAGATCTTCCAGACCCATGTCTGCAATAAAGAATCCTTTGTCCTTCTGGAATGTGACAAATCCCTCGCTTCTGAGACGCTGCAGGGCCTCCCGCACCGGGGTGCGGCTTAAGTCATATTTACCACAGAGCATATGCTCGGTCAGGACAGTATCAGAAGTCAGCTCATTATTGATGATTGCATCTTTTATGCTGAGATAGGCATATTCTTTTTTGGATAATTTCCCGCTAGAAAGTTCCAAATTTTAATTCCCCCTTTATATTATCTGTCTAAAGAATATCACATAAATATATATAGTGCAATAATTAAATACATTATGTATACAATTATATAAATTTAAAATAGAAAAATGTACAATATAATAATTAATATATTGTGAAAATATTACAATATTAATGACGAAAATTAAAAATAACAATGCAATGTATTGACAAAATATAAATACAAAAGTATACTTATTGCATACATATTAAATACAAAGAGGTCAAGAGAAAATACAACGTGTATACAATTGTGAGGAGGGAAATATATGAATGCAGGACGGCAGTTTCGTCTAAGCGTGGCCAGCGCCGTCAGACCGGGAGAAAAAGAGCCGGTATTGCTGACGGAAGATTTCGTGGAGAACATTAAGGAAGCGGCAGCGATGGGATATGAGGGTATCGAAATCCACGTACAGGACCCTGAGGCTGTGGATATCGAACAGATACGGCTTGCATGTCAGGAGAATCATATTGATATATCGGGCATTGCAACCGGTCTCGCTTATGCGAATGAAGGACTGTGTCTTATCCACGAGGATGAGAGAATCAGAAAGAAAGCAGTCGAACGTCTGAAGAGGTTCGCCGACATGGCCGCCCGCCTCGGGACGGTACTTCTCATCGGGAGGCTGAAAGGGGATATCCCTCATATGGAGAATTACGTATATTATGAGCAGATGCTGGCCGGAGGGCTTACGGAGGCTGCGCAGTACGCGTCCTCCAAAGGGGTCTGGATTATGCTGGAAGCAATCAACCGTTACGAGAGCAATTATATGAACCGGGCGGGGGAGATAGCAGACTTTATCAGACGATATCACATCCCTTCGGTTAAAGTGCTCATGGATGTCTTCCACATGAATATCGAGGAAGTGTCTGTCACAGAGAGCATCCGTGAGAACTTTGGAGCTCTTGGCTACTTTCATATCGCAGACAGCAACAGGATGTATCCGGGGGCGGGTCACGCTCCGCTTGCGGAAGTTCTCCGGGTGCTTCAAGATCTCGGGTACTGCGGTTATGTAAGCCTTGAATGTATGAGAATTCCGGACGGCAGGACTGCCGCCCTGGAAGGGATAAAGTATGTAACTGACAAGATACAGGCATTAAATTAAGGAGGACGTATCATGGAGAAAACGCGGATGCAGCAGACTGCTGAGACCGGAATGACGGATGTGTGGAACGATTCCTGTTCCCTGTCGGAGCTTGAATATGCCATTGCCAATGGAGCAGTGGGGGCTACGACCAATCCTGTCATCGTACTGAATGTGCTGAAAAAGGAAATGAATCTCTGGGAAGAACGAATCTGCCAGATGGTGGAGGAGATGCAGGAGGCGACAGAGGACGATATTGCGTGGAAGCTGATTGAGGAGATGGGCCTGAGAGGAGCAGAGAAGCTGATGCTCGTTTTTGAGCGGGAAAAGGGTATGAAGGGGCGCCTGTCCATGCAGACGAATGCCAAATACTACCGCAGCTGTGACAGCATCGTCAGACAGGCAGTACACTTTGCGGGCCTGGCACCGAATATCCAGGTGAAGATACCGGTCACAAAGGCGGGAATTCAGGCGATTGAGGAAGCAACCTACAGAGGGGTCAATATCAACGCTACCGTAAGCTTTACGGTTCCACAGGCAATAGCCGTGGCAGAGGCAGTGGAGCGCGGTCTTAGAAGACGGGAGACGGAAGGGATGGATACGAAGCAGATGACGCCGGTGTGTACGATTATGGTCGGACGTACCGATGACTGGATCAAAGAGGCGGGGAAGGAAGCAGGTGTCCTCATTGATCCAGAGTGCTATGAGTGGGCCGGGGTCGCCGTGGCAAAGAAGGCTTACCGGCTGTACCGGGAAAGAAAGTACCGCACGCGGCTGCTGTTCGGAGCTCTGCGGAATCATTACCATTGGAGCGAACTTACAGGCGGTGATGTGGTGCTGACGATTCCCCATGGCTGGCAGGTGAGAATCAATGAAAGCGATATCGAAGTGAAAGAGCGTATGGAGGATCCTGTGAATGAAAGGTACATAAAGACGCTGCTGGAGAAGATTCCGGACTTTGGCAAGGCATATGACGAAGACGGGATGGGCATCGATGAGTTCGACGGCTACGGCGCCACGAAGAAGACGCTGCGTTCTTTCCTGGAAGGCTATGCAGAGCTTGTCAGCGTCATCCGTGGATTCATGATAAAAAAATAAAATTCAAGAAAGAAGGGAAATTATGATGCAGGAGACAAAATGGTACACCGTCAAAGAGACACCTTCTATCGTATTCGAGGATACGAAAGTAGGAAGAATGAAAAAGGAACTATGGGAAGCAAGTGAGGAAGAGATTGACGCGATTCTGGAAGAATATGAGATTCCGTCACCGTCAGAGCTTGGCAAGCCAGGCTGCTATATCCAGACGACGCCAAGGTGCCGGCAGGTGGAGAAGCGCAGGAAGAATGACATCGTGCTCGTCCCTATCGGTTCGACTGAGAATCACGGGATGCATCTCAACACAGGACTTGATACGTTCAATGCCAGTCAGATCATCGAGGGAGTCAGAAGATACACTGCAAAAAAAGGATGTGAAGTGAATCTTGCGTTCAGCCCGTTGAACTACGGCGGCCACCCGTACCATCACATCGGTATGCCGGGAACAGTCATCATGCCAGACGATGTCGTAAAAGAAAGTGTGGTCGCAATGATGGCCGGACTCTGGAACGACGGCTACCGCAAGATTATTCTTGTCAACAACCACGGGCAGACATGGAATCTGGAGGGGGCAATCCAGGAATTCTGCAAGCGATACCAGCTTCCGGGCATATACCAGCTCGTGGAATGGCACAGGGCAGTGAGGGAATTCTTTATTCCGGTACATAAAAAGGACAGTATGGAGACACATTTTGTGCATGCTGACGAGGCGGAGACTTCCTGTGGGCTGCTGATGTTCAAAGATATGATTGATATGAATGCGGTAAAAGATGCATGGGGAGAGCCGATGCTTCCGGATGGATGGATTGACAAGTCGTGCGATACGCTGCGGCGCGGAGCGACTTGGGCCCAGAGCCAGGGGCATAACGCTATAGAGTGGAAAGCGACTCCGGGCGGGGTAATCGGAACTCCTTCCATCTCTACCCCGGAGAAGGGTAAGCGTCCGATTGCGGCAATCTTAAGATATCTCACCTTGCTGTGTGAAGAGATTATCGAAGCCTACCCGGCAGGGACGGTGCCGCCGGCAGAAAAGGTGACGATGCGTTCCAAAGAAGAGCTGGCACCGTGTCTGAGGGAACCAGGAAGCGAAGGATGGCAGCCCATTGATGCACTGAAGCGGACAGGCTTTTACGAGCATCTATAGACATTGAAGGATGAGGGTGGAATATGGATGGCAGAGAGGATAGATTGAAATACATAGCGTTACAAGTGGAAGATACGGTGGCGACCGTTACGCTGAACCGTCCGGATGCATTAAATGCGCTGGACAGTGGTACACTCCGTGAGCTGGAGCAGGTATTTGCGTACATCCGGGACGATAAAGACATACACGGTGTCATTGTCACCGGTTCAGGCAAAGCGTTCGCAGCAGGAGCAGATATTGCGCAGATGCAGGATTACAAAACCTTTGAAGGCAGGGCATATGCGGGGCGAGCCCAGGATGTATTTGGCCGGATCGAGAGTCTGGAAAAGCCTGTCATCGCCGCCGTGAACGGCTATGCCCTCGGCGGCGGATGCGAGCTTGCATTAAGCTGTGATATCCGTATCGCCTCCGAAAAAGCTGTCTTTGGACAGCCGGAGGCGGCTCTTGGGGTGATACCGTGCTTTGGAGGTACGCAGAGGCTGACCCGCCTCATAGGCCAGGGAAAGGCCAAGGAGCTTATATTTACAGGCAGAAAAGCAGGAGCCTTGGAGGCGCTGGAGATAGGACTAGTCAATAAAGTCGTGCCGCCTGAGCGGCTCATGGAAGAGGCCGTGGACATGATGCGTATCATAACGGCGAACGCCCCCATCGCCGTGCGCCTTGCAAAGACGGCGATAAACTATGGAATGGACGTGGACTTAAGGAGCGGTCTGGAACTGGAGAAGAATCTGGCGGCCATTACATTCGGTACAGAAGACAAGCAGGAAGGGATGAATGCCTTTCTTGGTAAGCGGGACGCAAGCTTCGTAGGCTGTTAGAGAGGGAAAGAGGAGAAGGAGATATGAAGGAACCGTTAGAAGGCGTAAAGGTCATAGACCTTACCTATTTTGTCGCAGGTCCGGGAACAGCCAGGATACTTGCCGACTGGGGCGCGGACGTCATTAAAGTAGAGCCGGCATTTGGAGATCCGGGCAGACATACAGGAGCCGGGATGACCTGTCCGGACAGTGATTGGAACAACCCATTCTACACGACTTACAATGCCGGCAAGCGGGGACTGTCAGTCAATCTGAAGACACCGGATGGTAAAGAGATTATGGGAAGGCTTCTACAGACAGCCCAGGTGCTTGTCACAAGCTACCGGACCCAGGCGCTCAAAAGACTTGGACTTGACTACGAATCGCTGCGGGAAAGCTGCCCTCATCTCATATGGGCTCAGGTGAATGGATTTGGAGACCATGGGCCGGCAAAAGATAATCCGGGATTTGACACGGTAGCTTACTGGGCCAGAAGCGGCGCCATGATGGATATCGCAGAGAAAGACACGAATCCGATCAACCCGCCCATCGCATTCGGAGACAGCGTGACGAGCTGCAGCCTTGCAGGCGGCATCTGCGCTGCCCTGTATAGACAGCAGAAGACCGGCTTGGGAGGAAAGGTGGAAGTATCGCTGTTCGGCCAGGCCATATGGAATGTAGGGGCGCTCATCGCTTCCACACAGTATGAAGATGTATATCCGAAGTCGAGAAAGGAAGCTATCTCGCCGGTAATCAATTCGTATCAGTGCAAAGACGGCAAGTGGATCTTCTTGAGCATCCTGGAGCATGAGAGATATTTTGGCACCTTGTGTACGGAAGTGCTCGGGCGTGGGGACCTGGCGGAAGACGAAAGGTTTGCCGGGATGCTGGAAGCGAAGAGGCATGCTGCCGAGCTGATTCAGATATTGGACGGGGAATTTGCCCGTTACACGCAGGACGAGATTGTGGACAGGCTGACGAAAGCGGACATCGCACATGAACGTATCCAGCACGTGAAGGATGTTCTGAAAGATGAGCAGGCACTCGCCAATCAATATCTAATCTGCCGGGAGAACAGAGACAAAAGCCACAGTCTGTACGCGTCCACACCGGTTCACTTTGACGAGGCAGACATACGTACGCAGTGCGACGCCCCTCTGATAGGGCAGGATTCAAGAGAGATACTTGAAGAACTTGGATATAAAAGGGAAGAGATTGAGGCATGGATAGGGCAGGGAATTGTTGCTGCACCTGTATGACCGGGCACAGGAGGAGATTATGGATTTCAAGTTGACAGACGGACAGGAGATGCTGAAGCGGGTGGTAAGGCAGTTTACAGAAGAAGAGATAGAGCCGCTGGCTGCAGAGATAGACAAGACGGGGCGGTTCCCTGCAGAGACATTTGAAAAGATGACGAAGCTTGGACTGACCGGCATCGGCATCCCGGAAGAATATGGAGGGAGCGGCGGTACGGATATCGAGAAAGTCATTGCCGTATCTGAGATTGCCAGGAAATGTGCCGCTTCGGCCGCAATCTTGTCGATACATTCGATTTTTCCGCAGGTACTTTTACAGTATGGGACAGAGGAACAGAAGAAAAAGTATATCCCGCCTGCCACAAGCGGCGGCATGGTAGGGGCGTTTGCCCTGACAGAACCGGATGCAGGTTCGGACGCCGGCGCCGCAAAAACAACGGCAGTGCTTGATGAGAGTACCAATGAATATGTACTCAATGGGACGAAGTGCTTCATCTCCGGCGGCAGCCAGGCAGGAGCGGTGCTCGTATTCGCCCTGACGGAGCCCGAGAAGGGTACGAAAGGCATGAGCTGCATCCTCGTGGAAAAAGGCACGCCTGGATTCACCAGCGGGAAGGTAGAGGAGAAGATGGGTATCCACGCATCTGAGACAGCAGAACTTATCTTCGACAACTGCAGGGTGCCAAAAGAAAATCTAGTCGGCCAGGAAGGAAAGGGATTCCGTATCGCCATGTCCGCACTGGACGGGGCCAGAATCGGTGTGGGCGCACAGGCGCTCGGTATCGCCGACGGCGCTCTTGAGGAGGCCATACATTACGCGAAAGAGAGAGTGCAGTTTGGAAAGCCAATCAGCAGGCTGCAGGGCATCCAGTGGTATATCGCAGACATGGCTACAAAGACAGAGGCAGCCAGATGGCTTGTATACGAAAGTGCATGGCTGCGGGCAGAAGGCAGACCTCATACGATGGAGGCAGCTATGGCGAAGCTGAATGCCTCTGAAAACGCCAGATACGTGACGAATCTTGCGCTGCAGATACACGGAGGTTATGGATATATGAAGGACTATCCGCTGGAGCGGATGTACAGAGATGCCAAGATTACCGAGATATATGAAGGAACCTCGGAGATACATAAGGTCGTCATATCAAGGGCGCTTCTGGGCCGGCAGTAATAGGAGGAAGAGATGAAGATAGCGGTATTCGTAAAACAAGTGCCTGATACGAACGAAGTACGTATCAATCAGGAGACGGGAACTTTAATCAGAGACGGGGTTCCAAGCATCATCAATCCCGATGATAAGAACGCCCTGGAGGCGGCCCTCAGATTAAAAGAGACGTGTGGCGGAACCGTCACTGTCATCAGCATGGGACCGCCGCAGGCCGCCGGCGCATTAAAAGAGGCTTTGGCAATGGGGGCAGAGGAAGCATATCTTGTATCTGACCGGGCGTTCGGAGGCTCTGA
The DNA here is from genome assembly GCF_017566055.1 of Extibacter sp. GGCC_0201. Classification (NCBI taxonomy): domain Bacteria; kingdom Bacillati; phylum Bacillota; class Clostridia; order Lachnospirales; family Lachnospiraceae; genus Extibacter; species Extibacter sp. GGCC_0201. The sequence continues at coordinate 28,786 of NZ_JABFCH010000016.1, forward strand.
TACGTGGGCAACGGCTACGATACTTGCGGCAGCAGCCGAGAAGACGGGGCCTTACGACGTCATTATGTGCGGGAGACAGGCGATAGACGGCGATACGGCTCAGGTAGGCCCTGAGATTGCAGAGTTCCTCGACATTCCACAGGTAACTTATGTCAAAGAGATCCGTCCGGCTGAGGATGGATTTGAAGTCATCCGTTATACAGAGACGGGTGATTACAGATTTAACGTAGCTCCTCCTGTGCTTTTTACTGCGGTGAGGGAGCTGAATACCCCGCGCTACCCGGGTGTCAAGGACATTCTACGCTGTTTCGATGGAGAAGAAGTGATAAGAATCCTTACGCTTCAAGACCTGCCTGTAGATATCACTCAGATTGGAATCAAAGGTTCTCCCACCAATGTATACAGATCCTTTGTTCCGGTGAAGGAAAAGAAGACGCAGATGCTGGCGGGAACGGACGTAAAGGCAACCGCCGCACAACTGGCAGACAGGCTTCACGAACAGAAGCTGCTATAGGAGGAAGACACACATGGCTAGAGCAAAAGTGAATCAGAACAAGAATCTGGAAACATACCGGGATATCTGGATTATTGTGGAACAGCGGGAAGGTAAGATACATCCTGTGACGACAGAGCTCATCGGAGAAGGAAGACGGCTGGCAGATCTGTCCGGCAAGAAGCTATATGCGGTGGCTGCGGGATATGGAATTGAAGAAGAGCTGGAAAAGCTGCTCCGGTATGAGGTCGACCAGATACTATATATCCGGCATCCGCTCCTTGAGACATTTTCAACGGACGGTTATGTAAAAGCGATTGCAGGACTCATTGAGAAGCTGAAGCCGGAGATTGTCCTCTCAGGCGCCACAAGTATCGGGCGGGATATTACACCGAGGATTGCAGCCCGTGTCGGTACAGGGCTGACGGCCGACTGCACGAAGCTTGATATTGATGAGACAGACGGAAAGCTGCTCATGACACGCCCTGCCTTTGGCGGCAATCTGATGGCTACCATCGTCTGTCCCAATAACAGGCCGCAGATGTCGACCGTACGGCCAGGAGTGATGGAGAGGGCGCGCGTCAGAGAACATGCTTATGGAAAGCTGGTGGAAGTGAATCCGGACCTTTCTGCGGATGACATACGCGTCCGGTTCAGAGAGACGATAAGACGGGAGAAGAAAGCGGTCAATCTTACGGAGGCGAAGGTAATCGTATCCGGAGGCCGGGGCGTGAAGAGCGAAGAAGGCTTTCGGCTCATTCGTTCACTGGCAGATGCTTTAGGGGGAGAGGTAGGGGCATCCCGTGCTGCCGTAGAGGCAGGCTTCATAGACTCGGGACACCAGGTCGGGCAGACCGGGACGACCGTAAGGCCGGAACTCTATGTTGCCTGTGGAATCTCAGGGGCAATCCAGCACCTTGCAGGCATGGAAGAATCTAAATGTATCGTCGCCATAAACAAAGATCCAAATGCACCGATTTTTAAAGCGTGCGATTATGGAATCGTCGGAGATTTGAATGAAGTGATACCGGCTCTGATTGAAGAGATAAAGAGCAGAGAGGCCGCCGGCGTCTGATATGCAGCAGATGGAATAAACTGGATTAATCATGTGCTACGTACAAAGATATAATGGAGATATGGAGGAGACAGATGAAGAATATTGCGTTTATAGGTGCCGGCATCATGGGCAGATGCATGATCCGCAACCTTATGAAAGCCGGATATGAACTTACGGTATACGATATCAATCCGGATGCTGTTAAAGAGCTTGCCGCAGAAGGTGCAAAGCCCTGTGAAGAAGTGTCAGCGTGCGTGAAAGGGCAGGATATCGTCATCACCATGGTCACTTCGCCGGCAGTGGTAGAGAGCCTGTATTTCGGGGATGCGGGCATTCTGAACCACGCGGAGGCAGGTACATATCTGGTCGATATGACGACTTCAAGGCCTAGCCTGGCAAAGAAGATATACGAGGCAGCCAAAGAGAAAGGCTTGCATGCCATGGACGCGCCGGTGACAGGCGGGGAATATGGAGCAAAAGAAGGGGTTCTCTCCATACTGGCAGGAGGCGAGGAGGCAGATTTTGAGGCTTGCCGCGACGTACTCTCGGCTATGGGGACGAATCTGACCTATGAAGGTGAGGCGGGCTCAGGACAGCATACAAAGATGGGCAACCAGATTATACTGGCAGGGACTCTCTCCGGCATAGCCCAGGCGGTGGCCTATGCGAAGGCGGAGGGGCTGGACGGGGAGCGGTTTATCAAATCGGTCTCCACGGGGGCGGCTGCAAGCACCCAGCTGAGCCAGCAGGGAATGCATATGTTTGACGGCAATTATGAAGCAGGCTTTTATATCAGACATTTCGTCAAAGATATGAAGATTGCAGTACAGGAAGCACAGGCGGCGGGGCTATGCCTTGAAGAACTAGAAAGCATCCTGAAGAAATATGAGTCGCTTATGGAGGATGGCATGGAATTCTCCGGTATGCAGGCAATCGTGAAGTATTACGCTAAATAAGGAAACTGCACCTAATTCAAAAAAGGAGGTAAATAAAATATGAACAGGTGCCCAGATAAATATATCAAAGGAGGAAAACATATGAAAAAGCAGTTCAAACAGGCGGCGGCCGTGCTTCTGACGGCATGTCTCATTCTGGCGGGGTGTTCGACTGCCCCATCTGACGAGAAAAAAGAGGACGGGAAGAAAGACGGTGGAAAACCGTTGATTGGCGTCTTGTTCCGTACGCTTGCAGAAGAAAAGTGGACGAAGGAAAAGGATATGATGATTGAGCTGGCAGATAAAGAAGGGTATGAAGTCGTGTTCCAGTCTGCCAACGACGATGTAAGCAAGCAGCTCAGCCAGTGTGAGAACCTTCTGGCACAGGGAGTGGATGCGCTTATCGTCCTGCCGGTAGACGACGGGTCTTCAGAGCCGATTGTAGAAAAGGCCCATGCAGAAGATGTCCCGGTCATCTCCTATGACCAGATTGTCCTGAATGCGGATCTCGATTATAACGTAACCTTCGATTCCACAGAGGTAGGGAAGAAGATGGCTACCTACGCGGTTGAAAAAGCTCCGAAAGGAAAATATGTCCTTCTGTGCGGAGGACAGGCGTCTAACAATGCCACGCTTATTAAAAACGGCTGGCATGAGATATTAGATCCATATATCGAGTCCGGGGACATCGAGGTCGTATACGAACAGTATTGCGAGAACTGGTCGCCTGAGATTGCGCTCCAGTATGCGGAAGACGCGCTGACGGCCAACAATGACGACATACAGGCGATTCTATGTGCCAACGATAACATGGCAAACGGGGCGATACAGGCTCTGACAAACAAGAACCTCCAGGGAAAAGTCGTAGTGACGGGACAGGACGCAGATCTGCTCGGCTGCCAGAACATCGTCAACGGGTACCAGTCACTGACCGTGTACAAACCAAGCAGCGCGCTGTCACAGGCAAGCATGGAAGCAGCATTTGCCCTTATCAAAGGAGAGGACGTAAAGACCAACTCGACGATGGACAACGGATATAAAGAAGTTCCTACGGTTGCACTGGAAAGCTTTGTAGTCGATAAAGATAACATTGATGACACGATTATTAAGGATGGTTATCAGAGCAAAGAAGAAGTATATGGTGACAAAAATTAAGAAAGCGGTCTGACGACAGCATCCCGGAAGCCGGCCCATCTGCTTCCGGGATGCTCTCCGGGCCGCTTTCTTCCCAAGAAATGTATGAAGGAGAATATCTATGGGAGAAAGCAAGAAGAATATCCTGGAGATGAATCATATTACGAAGACATTTCCCGGAGTCAGGGCTTTGAGCGATGTCTGCCTGGAGGTGAGATACGGGGAAGTCCATGCTGTCTGTGGTGAGAATGGAGCCGGGAAGTCTACCCTGATCAAGATTTTAAGCGGTATCTATCCGAGAGGAAGTTTTGACGGTGAACTGATCGTGGAAGGTGTAAAAAAGCAGTTTTCCAATGTGAGAGATTCGGAGGATGCAGGCATAGCCACGATATATCAGGAGATTGAACTCATACAGGAACTTTCCGTCGCAGAGAATATATTTCTCGGCAGGCAGCCGAACAAGTACTGTGTCATCGACTGGATGAAGGTGCGGGCCGAGGCGCAGAAAGCATTGGAAGAAGTGGGAATCGACATAGATGCCATGACGAAGGTCCGGGAGCTCGGTGTCGGTCAGCAGCAGCTTGTAGAGATAGCAAAGGCGCTGCAGCAGAACGCCAGAGTACTCGTACTGGATGAGCCGACCGCGTCTCTCTCGGAAGGGGAGGTGGATATATTGCTCGGCATTGTCCGCCGCCTGAGGAAACGGAATGTGGCGTGCATCTATATCTCGCACCGTCTGGATGAAGTATTTGAGCTGGCAGACAGAGTGTCTGTGCTGCGGGATGGCCAGTATATTGGGACAAAGGACGTGTCCTGTATCACGAAGGATGAGCTGATTCAGATGATGGTCGGACGTGAGCTGAAGACGCTGTTTCCAAAAGAAGTGTTCCAGAAAGGCAGACCCGGCTTTGAGGTGAGGCATCTCACGGTGTATGACGGGGCGGACAAAAGCAGGAAGATTGTAGATGATGTAAGCTTTCAGGCCTGTTACGGAGAGATTCTCGGCATCGCGGGGCTCGTCGGGGCTGGCAGGACAGAGATGATTCAGGGGCTCATTGGCGCGCTGCCTGGAAAGGTCACGGGAGAAGTCATCATAGATGGAGAACCTGTCAGGATTCACAGCCCTATCGATGCTGTCAGGTACGGTATCGGGTACGTGCCTGAAGACAGGAAGGGTGCAGGCGCGGTGCTGGGGATGAGCGTCAGGGAGAATATTACGCTGGCAAGCCTGAAGAAGATATTCCATACGTTTATCAACGGAAGCAGAGAGACGAGCGAGGCCGACAAGTATGTGTCCTATCTTCAGATAAAGACACCATCCATTGAGCAGAAGGTTGAAAACTTAAGCGGCGGCAACCAGCAGAAGGTAGTCATCGGCAAGTGGCTGCTCACAGATTCCAGAGTCCTTATCCTCGATGAGCCTTCCAGGGGGATAGATATTGCCGTGAAGGCGGAAATCTATAAGATTATGAACGAACTCGTTAAGAAAGGTGTAATTGTCATCATGATATCCTCTGAGCTGCCCGAGATACTCGGGATGAGCGACAGAATCATCGTGATGAGGGAGGGCAGAATCGCCGCCTGCGCCGGACGGGACGAGATGAATCAGGAGATTATCATGAAATATGCAACCGGTTCGGCAGAGGAACCGGCATATACGCCACAGGAAGACAGGAGTGAACATAAATGACGAAAGAAAAACAGAAAAGAAGAAACCTGAACCAGATGAGGTCATTTACAATGATTCTAGTGTTCATTGTACTGGCGTTCTTTTTACATATCCTGACAAAGGGATTATTCGTAACCGAACGTAACATGTCCAATCTCGTGAGGCAGATGGCGACGACCAGCATACTGGCGGCAGGTGTCTTCTTTCCCATCGTAACAAAGAATATTGACATGTCGGTCGGTTCCATGATGGGGCTGCTCGGCGGAATCTGTGCGCTGTCACAGTTGAAATGGGGGCTTGGCGCCGCAGGGTCTGTACTGCTTGTCCTTGTAATCGGAATCCTGCTTGGGACGTTCCAGGGGGCGTTGATTGCATACGCTGAGATTCCCGCTTTCATCGTCACCTTAGGAGGTTATCTCGCGTGGAGGGGCGTGCTCTATCTCATTACGGGAAGCAAGGCGGTAGCGGTTACGAATGAGGTGTTTACGAATATAGGACGGGCCAACCTGACACCGGCAGCCGGGTGGATCCTTGCAGCCATCGTATCGGCGGTATTCATACTCAGCGCCTTCTATAAACAGAAGGCCAGAAAGCGGAATGGGCTGAAACCGATGCCGCAGTGGAAGGTTATCGCCACGATAGCTGTCTCTCTTGTCGTTCCGTTTGGCGTTACGTGGTATCTGAATCTGTATGAGGGCCTTCCCTTCCCGTTTCTTATTATGCTGGCAGTGGTAGCCATATTTACCCTCGTTGCGGAAAAGACGACGTATGGCAGGAGCGTATATGCCATAGGCGGCAGCATTGAGGCAGCCAGATATTCCGGCATTCCGGCCAGGCGCAACGTAATGTTCGCCTTCTCTATCAGTGGCGGCCTTGCGGCAGTTGCGTCGGTCGTGCTTACGGCGCGGATCAATTCTGCAACCCCGTCTGCGGGCGTCATGGGAGAGATGGATGCGATAGCGGCAGCCGTCATTGGCGGGGCCAGCCTTTCCGGCGGGGTAGGCAAAGTTCCGGGTGTTATTATCGGCGCCCTCATCATGTCCAGTATAGACAACGGCATGAGTCTGATGAATGTAGACTCATCCTGGCAATACGTCATCAAGGGAATCGTGCTCGTCGGCGCTGTATTTATCGATGTCATTGGCAACAAGAAGTCATCATAGACAAAGGAGAGAAGGAGGGATAAGTATGTTTGATGCACAGAGAGTAGTACAGATTGGTGTCGTAGTGAAGAATCTGGACGAAGCGATGCAGTATTATGCAGAGAACTTTGGTATGGGGCCGTTTGCACTTATGGATTCAGATGTGGCGGCAGCCAATTACTACGGACAGAGGAGGCCTCAGCACAACCGGATAGCGCTGTGCAGGCTTGGGCCGGTCGTGTTTGAACTTATCGAGTGCCTGTCCGGCGACTGTGTCCATGCAGACTATCTGAAGGAACACGGCGAGGGCGTAGACCATATCTGCTTTCAGGTAGACAATCTTGAGGAAGAGATCAAGGCGTTTGAGGCAAAGGGATTCCGTTACATAGAAGGAGACGAAAGAGAAGGCTTCGCCTATATCGACGGCGACAAGGTCGGAGGTATGAAGATAGAGATGGTAGATTATGACATGATGGCCTTCTATGAAAAGCTGCTGGGTGAACAGAACGAAGGAAAGGAGTAGATACCATGGAGACGACAGACAGAAAGAGAACGGTAAAGCTTGGCATGATCGGCGCCGGGCGGATGGGCCGGGTTCTGGCAGAAAGCGTGGGACGGTTCAGCGTCAACGTCTGTATCAAGACGATTGCCGACATATATATCGACAATGTGAGGGAGTGGGCCGGAAAGCTCGGCGTGGAGAACCTTACTGCGGATTACAAGGATATCTTGAGTGACGGGGAGATAGAAGGAGTCATCATAACGACGACGACGGATCTGCATGCAAAGTTCATACGGGAAGCCGCAGAAGCGGGAAAACATATCTTCTGTGAGAAACCAATCGACTATGATGTAGAACGGATTGCAGAGGCGCTCAGAACCGTGAAGAAGCACAACGTAAAGCTTCAGGTCGGGTTTAATAAGCGGTTTGATGAAGACCACAGGAAGGTGAGGCAGCTTGTGGAAGAGGGAGCGGTCGGCGACCTTCATATCATAAAGAGCACGAACAGAGATCCGGCGCTTCCGACCCTCGATTATCTGAAGCGTTCCGGCGGCTTTTATCTCGACACTTCGATTCATGACTACGATCTCATAAGATATCTGTCAGGCAGCGAAGTGAAGGAAGTGTACGCGATGGGGGAGACAAACTTTTTCCCGGAGCTGAAGGAGCTGGGGGATGTGGACACACTCGTCATCATGATGAAGCTGGAAAATGGTGCGATTGCTGTTATCGACAACAGCCGCCAGGCCGTCTATGGATTCGACCAGCGGATTGAAGTCTTTGGTTCAAAGGGATGTGCAAGGACGGAGAACAAAGTGCCTACCACGACGATGCTCTATACGGCAGACGCTGTCGAGAGTGAAAAGCCGTTATATTTCTTCCCGGAGCGGTATGAGAAGACATACGCAGAAGAAATCTCCCAGTTTGCCAGAGCAATTGCGGAGGATACAGATACGCCTGTCACAGGTATGGACGGGCTCAGGCCGATGCTGATCGGGCTGGCGGTGAAGGAATCACTTCTGGAAGGAATGCCTGTGAAGGTGAAGAGTCCGGATGATTTAAACATATAAAATATAAGCAAGAGAAAAGAGGGATATATATGAGCAGCATCAAAGATCCTATCCGTATAGGAAATATGGTTGTCAAGAACAGGATGGTGCTTCCGCCGATGAATTCCAATTATTCCAACGAACTCGGCGGAGTGACGCCTCAGATGATAGAATTTTACGCCGACCGCGCCAAAAACGGTGTGGGACTTCTCGTCATGGAAGCCTTGTCTGTCGTGCCGGAGCCAAAGAACCATGGTGTCCAGCCTATGATATATGATGAGAAATTCGTACCCGGATGGTTCAATCTGACAGACCGGGTACACAGCTACGGGGCAAAGATATCTGCGGAGCTGGCCCACTACGGTTCCGAGGGGGCCATCGGACAGAAAGTATCTGCCTCTGATGTAAGCCACTATGTAGGAGAGCCGGTGCATGCAATGACGATAGAGGAGATAAAGGAGTGTGAAGATCAGTTTGCCGAGGCGGCTTACTGGTCCAAGGTGGCTGGATTCGACGCAGTCACACTTCATGCGACCCACGGCTATCTGATGTCACAGTTCCTGTCTCCGATATACAATAAGCGTAATGACGAGTATGGCGGTTCGCTGACGAACCGGCTGCGGTTTATCAAACATGTGATTGAGAAGACGAAAGCAAGACTTGGGTCGAGATATCCGGTCATGGTGCGCATCTCATCCGATGAGTTTTTTGCCGGCGGTATAGAGATAGACGAGGCAGTTCAGATTGCAGTCCGTCTGGAAGAATACGGGGCGGATGCCATCGATGTGTCGACGGGAATGACTGCATCGTACCTGTTTAATATCCGGCCATACAGCCTGACGCCGCTGGAAGGGTATAACATCGAGAATGTAAGAAAAATCAAAAGTGCGGTAAAAGTTCCGGTCATCTATGCGTGCGGCATCCGCGAGCCGGAGATGGCGGAAAAGATAGTATCGGATAACGCGGCTGACATGGTCTGCTTCGGACGCCAGCTTTTGGCAGATGAAAGATACTGCATGAAGATTCTTGGGGAAGATGGGGATCCGATAAGGTACTGCCTGTCCTGTCAGGAATGCCTTACGAAGATGACGATGGGAAGAAGCCTGCGGTGTACCGTTAATCCACGGACAGGCAGGGAATGGCTCTGGCCGCAGGAGATGAAAGAGGCCGGAGAGAAAAAAAGAGTGGCCGTGGCAGGTGCGGGACCGGCGGGGATGGAGGCGGCCCTCACGGCGGCGCGAAGAGGCCATGACGTCACCCTGTATGAAAAGAAGGACCGTATCGGAGGCACATTGACAGCCGCAGCTATTCCACCGGGAAAGCACCGCATTGCAGATCTGATTCGCTACTATGAGTATATGCTGAAAAAGGCGAAGGTAAAGATTGTGACGAATACAGAGTATACATCTGCGACAGCAGAGGAAGAGAAGCCGGATGTGGTGATATTTGGCGGCGGAGCCCGATTCATGCGTGTGATAAAGGGAAGCGAAGGCGGCAACGTGCTTACTGCCGTGGAGGCACTGGAGCATCCTGAGAAGGTAGGACAGAATGTGGTTATCATCGGAGGCGGCGTGTCAGGCTGTGAGACGGCTGAATATTTCTGCGATGAAGCGGTGGAGATTGAATACAAAAGAATGAAAAACTTTCGGGAAGACATCGAATACCGCGTGCGGCTCAGGGAAGGAGCTCACCCGAAGAATATCGCTGTCGTAGAGATGATGGACAGGCTCTGTGCGGATATGGACGAATACAACCGCGCGACGATGATGATCAAGCTGAAGGAAAATGGAGTGAGCCAGTATGTCAATACACGGGTGGAAGAGATTACAGACGATAAGGTAATGCTCTGCGATACCGGTACAGGAAAGGTATTTGCCCTGGAAGCAGATACAATCATACTGGCTGCGGGTCTGAAGCCGCAAAATGCGGAAGAAAGCTATGGCGGCGCCAAAGTATACTATGCAGGTGATAGCGGGCAGATAGGAAAGATTATTGACGCAGTGTACAGCGGGAGATGTATCGGCCTGAATATCTGACACGGTATATACAAGATGATGATGTTAAGAGAAAAGAATAAGCAAGGAGGCATCGGATATGAAGATGAAAGCATTGGTAGTTCACGCGGTCAGGGCGCCAAAGCCGGGCTATGAATTTGACGAGTTTGAAAAGCGTACCGGTATCGTGCGCAACGGAGCAATGGTATGGAAGGACGCCGTATACGGTATCGAGGAAGTTGAAGTTCCGCAGGTTGGAGATGATGACGTGCTGATTAAGGTGGCGTCGTGCGGTGTGTGTGGTTCTGACGGGCACGTACATGAAAAAGATAAAGACGGGTATATCAATTTTGCCTGGCTGACCCGGTTCCCGCTCATACCGGGACATGAGTTCTGCGGCGAGATTGTGGAAAAGGGAAAGAATGTAGAGACCTTCCAGGTAGGCGATTATGTAACGGCAGAAGAGATGCAATATTGCGGACACTGTGAAGAATGCCGTACATATCATTTCAACCAGTGCAGTAACCTGCTGGAACCCGGCTCTACCATCCCGGGCGGAATGGCGGAGTATATCAAAGTGAACAAGAAGTTTGTGTGGAGCATCAATGATATCGTGGAGGCATACGGTGTGGATGACGGGCTGGAGCTTGGAGCGCTCGTGGAGCCGACCGGAATCGCATATAACGGGACGATTATCAAATCAGGAGGCATCCATCCCGGAACATATGGCGCGGTATACGGCGCGGGGGCAATCGGCCTTGGTTGTATCGCTCTTATGCGACAGGCCGGGATGGCGAAGATATTCGCCTTCGAGGTTAATGAAGAGCGGCAGCGTATGGCGAAAGAGTTCGGGGCAGATTATGTATTCAATCCGGTGGAGCTGTCCAAGCAGAATCTGACTTCCAGAGAAGTCATCATGGAGCATACGAATGGGTGGGGATGCGATCTGCAGATAGAAGCGGCCGGCAAGCCGGACATCCTGTATCCTCAGATGTCCCTAAGCGTCGCGGCGGGCGGGGCAATCGTGAATATAGCACACAGCCCGAAGAATGACGCTGCTCCGGTCAATGTGGCACAGATGATCTGGAGAAACGGACGGGTGACCGGAAGCAACGGTCATGCAGGCGACGCCATATTCAAGAATGTCATCGGCCTCATTGCTGCAAAGCGCTTTGACTACCGGAAGCTGATAACGGGTCGGTATGCTCTTGATGACGCAGAGCAGGCCATTATCGATACGCAGAAAGCAGCCGGCGGCAAGAATCTCATTAAGATGAGATGACAGCTATGAGAGACAGCAGAAACATACTGGCAGTACCATTGTATGCCCTTATGCTCGTATATGCATTCTCCGTCACGGCTATCGGACCTTTGCTGCCCGCCCTCATTGCTGAATATGACATACCGCTCCGGGAAGCGGGGTACTTCTCCTTATTCCAGGGATTGGGCGGTATCGCGGGACTTTTACTGGGTATCTTTTTCTCCTCTTACCTCAGGTACGATTACATGGTTAAGATGACGGCCGGAATGTATGGGCTCTCTCTGCTGGCAATGGGAACAATGCCCGGATTTGCACTGGCTCTGCTGCTTTTCTTTCTTATCGGAGGCAGCACAAAGCTTCTCGACTCTACGTTGAATGCTTATGTAAGTGAACTGTACCAGGAAGCGAGTCCGAGGTATCTCAGCATACTTCATGCATGCTTTGGGACGGGGGCGCTTACGGCGCCGATGATTATTACTGCCCTGTCGGCCAGGCGGCTGTATCTTGAAGATACCTTTTACGTGCTTGGCGGAATCTGTGTGGCTGTACAGATTATATATTATCTTGCACAGAAACGATATGGCAGACCTGCCGCCGCGGAGCCGGTAAAGGCCGGGTGGGTCATAGGACTTCTAAAAGACAGGCACATGATCTGCCTCTGCCTCGCTGTGATGGGATACACCGGCTTTTCCTGTGGCTGCTCCATGTGGCTGCCCTCTTATATGGCAGGCCCTATGGGGTTGTCCGGGGGCGCGGCAAATTATCCTGTATATGCCATGTGGGGAGGCATTATCGCGGGGCGGCTGTACTGCGCCGCCCGTTCGGCAAAGTACAATCTGTATCGCTATACGGCGGTATGCAGCGTGGCCGGCGGAGGCGTTATGCTTCTGGCGACGCTCGCCGACCGTCCGTGGATATATATCGTATCATACGTGGCGGCAGGCTTTGCAACCGGCGGTGTCGTCCCACTCGTGGTGTCGATTGCAAACAGACACCGTCCGGAACACAAAGCTTCTGTGACAGCGGTGGTCATGTTTGCCGCAGCAGCAGGATTCATGGTGTTTCCTGCGCTGGCAGGGGCAGTGGCGGAGATAAAATTCTCGTATGGAATTATGCTATTGAACTGCTTTCCGTTTCTCATCGCTGTCAGCATGTATCTGGCAAAAAGGTGTGAACCGGGAAGAAAATGAAAACAATATTCAGAATGTAAGTTGGAAGGAGAACGAAATTATGAAATGTAGACAGGCGTTTATGTATGGACCAGAGGACCTTAGAATCGAAGAAGTGGAGCTTCCGGAATTGAAGCCGGACCAGATATTGATAAAGCTCGGGGCATGCGGTATCTGCGGATCGGATGTAGAGTGCTTTGAAGGAAAGTCAGCGGAGGGAAGGTACGACATTGCTCCGTACGTGCCGGGGCATGAATGGGCAGGTCAGGCTGTAGAAGTGGGGAGTGCGGTGACATCTGTCGTGCCGGGGAATAAGGTGGTCGGAGAGTGTGCCCTTGCATGCTTTAACTGTGCCAACTGCAAAGACGGCAAGCTTCCTTCTGCCTGCCTCAATATGAGAGAAGTAGGCTTCCGCCCGGATTCTCCGGGGGGCATGGGGGAATATATGATTCTGGAAGAGGCATATACCCATGTGATACCAGACGACTGGTCTTACGAGCTGGGCGCATGGGTGGAGACGTTCAACGTCGGCTATGGCGGCGTATGGTATAACGGGTGCTGTCCGGATGCTTCCGATACAGTTGCTATTATCGGCGGCGGTCCGATAGGTCTCTGTGCAAGCATGGTCTCGGCAGAATCCGGAGCCACGGTCATCGTCATAGATCCGCTTGAAGCGAGAAGGGAGAATGCCTTGAAATTCGGTGCAGATATCGTGGTGGATCCGACAGCCGCTCCTGTGGAGGAGCAGATAAAGAAGCTGACGAACGGACGCGGTGCAGATGTGGTCATCGAATGTTCCGGCAATGATATCGGAATCGCATCCCTGTTCGACATAGCTGGAAACAGCGCAAGGGTAGGAGTCATCGGCCATTCCATCGGGCGCAAGGTTCCGGTAGAGATTGGCAAGACGATATGGAAGACACTGCACATCGCAGGTGTCGCAGGGCCGGAAAGATGGTTCCCGAGGACGATTCGCTTCATGTCCAAGATTAAAGATAAGTATGACTTTGCAGCCCTGAATACGCACCACTTTGATTTTGAAGATATTCACGCTGCATTTGATATGGCTGTGAACCATAAGGACATCGCCCGGAAAGTAATGCTCACGTTCAAGGATTAGATAGCAGCGTCCGGGGAAAAGTATCTGCTTAGATGTCCATAGGCTCATCAAGGTAATAATGAGCAAAGTGATATTTTTTTGAAGTCGCTACATGGCGGCGCATGATGGCCTCTGAACGATCTTTGTCAGAGGCCTTTATCGCCTGCAGCAGTTCTTCGTGCTGCGCAAGCGACAGTTCCACAATCTCAGCATTGGCTTTGAACGTAAGACGGCTGCTCAGTTCGATCAGGTTATTCAATGATTGTTCCATCCGTGTGTTTTTGGAAGCGCGCATGACACAGCGGTGGAAGTCCATGTCCTTTACCATCGACAGCTTCAGGTCCCCCTGTTCATAGGCATCCCGGCTTGCGGCAAGAAGATCCTCTAACTGGCCGAGCTCGGCTTCTGATATCCGGATAGAACAGAGCCTTGCGGCCATCCCTTCGAGCGCCTCTCTCATCTCATATATCTGCAGACAGTCCTCCAGCCCTATCTGAGCAATGGAAAATCCTTTGTCCTGTGTAAAATTGACAAAGCCTTCGCTCGCAAGCTGCTGGAGGGCTTCGCGGACAGGAGTCCGGCTCAATTCATATTTACTGCAGAGAAAGGCCTCTGTAAGAAGCGTGTCAGAAGTAAATTCATTGTTTATGATATCCTGCTTGATCTGCGTATATGCAATCTCTTTTTTTGATAATTTCATTTCCATCATGATTCACCATATTCCAATCTATATAAATTATAATGCATCGTTCTAACAGCTATTATAAGATATGGAACAAAATCATACAATAAAGAAATTTCGATATGCCTTTGTTAATATAGTAATGAGCATCGAAACGCCCCATCCCTTCATGACGAAAGGATGGGGCATTTCCGTATCACAGCCGTTATTTTACTCTGCCGTCTTTTTTCTGCCTGACCGGAAGCAGTTCAATATATCCTCTTGTTCCAATCGGTTCCAGCTGGATACGCGGATTACTCGCATCCCATTCGTAACCGGCCGTTGACGGGTCATATTTATCGGCAGCGTCCCGTATCTCTTCGATGGCCTGGCAATAATCCTCTTCCTCGAATGGTTCACCCTTGAACATAAGATAGTCGGCCTCAGGAAGTGTTATGACATCAAAGCCTTCCAAAACAGGGCCGTCGTAGTTTACCTCCACCTCTACCCCCTGTACATATTCAGAGGTGCCGGGAGCCCTGTATGCGTCGGGAAGCCACAGGCATACGGGTTCCCCTTCCAGAGATTTGATGCTCATCAGAAGCCCCCACACGTCGCAGCCCACTTCCTCGCAGTACGGGAAATAATCATCGGCATTTACTCCTCTTTTTATAATCACTTTTCTTGCGGGCTTTGTGACCGCCTGTACAAATACATTCTTTACTTTTTCCATGTTCCGCTCATCCTTTCTGAATTGTCTGTATATGACGCCATACGGAGTAAACAGGTACAAAGGAACCGGATGTTCCATATATTCCTTTGGATTGCATCCGAACTCTCTGTAAAAGGCTCTCTGATAGCCGTCTACGCTTCCAAAGCCCATATCAAATGCAATGTCTGCTACCCGGCATCCTTCGTCCCGCAGACGAAGCGCCGATGCGGACAGCCGCATCCTGCGGATATATTCCGCCGGGGTCAGGTTCGTCCATTTTTTGAACAGCCGGTACGAGTGCCACGGGGAAAACAGAGATTCCCTGGCGAGCTCTGCTAGGGTTATCTGTTCATACAGATGGCCGGCGATATAATTCTGCATCCGCTGGACTGCTTCTATCTGTTCCTTCATTCTGTTACCTCCTTGTTTTCAGTATAAAGAAATAATGAAAAAATTTCTCGACTTTTTTTGCTGCTTTCACCATTGACAAACGCAACTGTAACAAGTATAATTACAATACAAACTGAAAATATAAATGTTACAGATTGAAAAGGAGACGATGATGAAGAGAAGAAGAGCGAAAGCAATTACTATTATAACATTGAGCCTGGCATTGATGCTCACCGCGTGCAGCACCGGGAAGGAAGAAAAGAAAGCCGATACCGGAAGCTCCGAGAGCTCTGAAAGTTCCAAAGCCTCATCGGATGAATCAGACAAAGTGTTCGGAACTTTTGAGTCTGAGACGCTGGAAGGGGAAGCGGTTTCCGATGCTATCTTTTCCAAAGCCGACCTTACGATGGTAAATATATGGGGTACTTTCTGCGGACCTTGTATCCGTGAGATGCCGGATCTGGGAGAACTGAGCCGTGAGTATGCTGACAAAGGAGTGCAGGTTGTGGGTCTCGTCAGCGATGTGGGGGAAGCGAAAAATGAGAAGGCAGAAGAGATTGTCTCCACTACGAAGGCAGATTATACGCACATTGTCGCATCGAAGGATTTGATGTCCGGGATACTTGGCTCTGTAAATGTCGTACCGACTACCATATTTGTCGATAAAGAGGGCAACCAGGTTGGAGAGATATACTCCGGAGCCCGCGACAAAGCAGAATGGGCCGGCATCATAGACAAACTGCTCGGTGAGATATAGTTATGGACAGCAGGAAAATAAGATGGATACGGACGGCACTGTTTTTGACCGCCGCATTGTTTATCTGCATCGGGATTACACGCGGCGAGGCAGTGACCGTATTGACAAAAGCCGTAAATATTTGTTTGGAGTGTATAGGAATTGGCTAAGATGATAAAAGCGATTAGAAAACGGATGAGGCTGTGCGTGCAGATTGCCTTTACAGCGGTAACCAACGGTTACCTGTTCGGGTTCCTCACCGGAAAGATATATACGGGCCCCACCAAAGCGGCATGTGTACCGGGGCTTAACTGTTATTCCTGTCCGGGTGCTCTCGGGGCGTGCCCGATAGGCTCTCTTCAGGCAGTGCTTGGGAGCAGAGATTATAAGTTTTCCTTCTATATTGCCGGGTTCCTGATATTTTTTGGCTCTCTGTTTGGCAGGTTCATATGCGGCTGGCTCTGCCCGTTCGGGCTGATTCAGGATCTGCTGTACAAGATACCGTTCTTCAGGAAGAGAAAGAATCTCCCGGGCCATAAGGTGCTCAAGTGGCTGAAATATGTCATACTCGTTCTGTTTGTCCTATTGCTTCCGCTGCTTGCCGTTGATATCATCGGACAGGGAAGCCCATGGTTCTGCCAGTACATATGTCCAAGCGGTACTCTGACTGCAGGTATTCCGCTTGTGCTGCTCAATGAATCGCTTCAGAATGCAGTGGGCGGCCTGTTCATATGGAAGGTATCATTACTGGCAGCCATAATCATACTGTCATTGTGGGTGTACCGCCCCTTCTGCAAGTATCTCTGTCCCCTCGGCGCGGTCTACAGTTTTTTTAACCCGGTCGCGCTGTACCGATACCAGATAGAAGAAAACGACTGTATCAAGTGCGGGAAGTGCCGGAAGACATGCAAGATGGATATCAAGGTGTGGGAGCAGCCCAACAGCCCGGAATGTATCCGCTGTGGCGACTGTATCAAGGCGTGTCCGACGAACGCCATCAAGAAAGGGAAAGGAGGCCGCAATGAAAAGACACGTAAAAAGAATTAGTTTCATACTGCTCGGTGCGGCGCTTGGATTTGCGTACTATGTATTCATCGGCTGCAACAGCGGGGGATGAGGAATTACCGCAAGCCCCGTCGGGGCGGTGGTTATGGGAACGCTGATTGGGATAGTGCTCGCGTATGGCTTTGGTGATACAAAGGATGAGGATGAGAGCAAAAGGAGTGGGAAATAAGATGACAAGCGAATTTGCAATTGCAGTGCATGGCCTTGTATATCTGCATCATAAGGGTACGGTGCTTTCCAGCGAAGAGCTGGCTGAAAATATCTGCACGAATCCGGCGCGGGTGAGGAAGGTGATGGCAAAGCTGAAGAAAAAAAATCTCGTGGAGACGAAAGAGGGAATCAAAGGCGGCTATCATATGGCGGCTGATGCACGAGATGTAACCTTACGGCATATATGCGACGCGCTGGAAGATGATATCGTGAAGGCATCCTGGAAGTCAGGAAGCTTTGATATGGACTGCATGATAGCGTCCGGCATGGCAGGAATGATGGACGGTATATACGGAGAGATGAATGAACGCTGCAAAAAGTATCTTGAGACGATTACGATAGCAGATGTAGAGAAAAAAGTAACCGGATGTCCGAAAAAATAGGAGTTTAAGTAATGTAGACGCCGATGGGGAGGTATGGGGCAGATGCTCCGATGCGTCCGGGAACTGCGACTATCACACAGATTCCTAAGCCTGTGGGGTGTTCGCCGATGGCGGCTCTCACCCCACAAGCCAAGGAATCTGGTGAGGATTCTCCGTCCCTTCCGCTTAGACCTGCGCATCTGTCCCATACCTCCCCATCGGCTATCTACTTTACTGGCACGGGCGAGGGCGGCTGTGTGATTCGTCTGGGCTAACAAAACTCTTATCATTCAACTGACGCAGCCAGCGTTCATCCGCTGGCCAGTAACGCCACACAGCCGTCCTCGCCCTTGTTAAGTAAAGTAGATAGCGGGCGGGGAGCCGGGTGGGAGATGCGCAGGTATAAGCGGAAGAGGCGTAGAATCCTTTCCGTAGCCCTTATCCTGCGGGATGTAAGCCGCTATCGGCGCACATGTCGGAGGGTTAGGGATACGTGAAATAGTCGGAGCCTCGTACGCATCGGAGCAGATGCCACCCGGCTCCCTGTCCGCCGCCTAATTTACTTACCCCCCCAATTGACAGGCAAGTATGTAGTCATCCATCACAAACCCATTCCCGATATCCGCCACCTGTTCATCTGTTATCTTAAACCCGAGATGGTCATAGACGGCAAGCGTGTTGGCATTGTGCTTATTACACGTGAGCCAGATTTTGGAGATGCCCCTGTCTTTACAGAGCTGCACGAGGTAACGGAACGCGTCCGAAGCCAGGTGCTGTCCACGGAATTCTTTCTTTATATAGAGCTTGCTCAGAAACAGCGCGCCGTCTTCTTCATGGATGCCCGTATAGCCCGCCATCGTGTGGGAGGCGTATATCTGGAAGTATTCATAACCGTTCTGGATCTGTTCTTTCAGCGCTGGAAAGGACTGGAACTTTTCGACCATATAGTCCACCTGCTCTTTTCCGATGATATCTGTAAAATGTTCGTGCCAGATTTCTTCTGCAAGCACGGCGATATCATGTATCTCACGGTCCGATCTGGCGGGGACAAATCTTGTCTGGTTCATTTTCTCACTCCTGTTTTTTTCTTTTTTGTCAACTTTAAATCAATAGTATCCATGTGTTATTATAAGTGATATAATAAAAACGGACAATAATGAATTTCATTTTTATATGGCAGAAGCAATACCTGAAAGGCTCTGCCTGTTAGTATACGGCATGTTTGGGAGGGCTTGTATGAGCGGTTTTGTGACGTTGGATGGCGTACGGAAAGTTTATCATATGGGAGAGGTAGAGATCGTGGCGGCCGACGGTATCGATTTCCAGATTGAAAAGGGCGAGTTTGCCGTAGTCGTGGGACCGAGCGGTGCGGGAAAGACAACGGTGCTGAATATACTTGGCGGGATGGATACTGCGACAGAAGGCAGTGTAGAAGTGGATGGAGCATGTATTTCCCAATATAGCCAGAAGCAGCTTACGGCTTACAGACGGGATGATATTGGATTCGTGTTCCAGTTCTATAACCTTATACCGAACCTCACAGCTCTTGAAAATGTGGAGCTGGCCCTTCAGATATGCAAGAATCCGATGGATGCGGAGGAAGTGCTCGTTGACGTCGGGCTCGGTGAACGGCTGTCCAACTTCCCGGCACAGCTCTCAGGCGGAGAACAGCAGAGGGTCTCCATAGCGAGGGCGCTTGCCAAGAATCCGAAGCTGCTGTTGTGCGATGAGCCGACCGGTGCCCTGGATTACAATACAGGCAAGTCGATACTTAAGCTATTGCAGGATACGTGCAGGGAGAAAGGGATGACGGTTATACTTATCACGCATAACCAGGCTATCACGCCGATGGCTGACCGTGTCATCAAGATAAAAAACGGAAGAGTGTCCAAGATGATTGAAAATGACAATCCTGTTTCAGTTGATTCTATAGAGTGGTAGGAGTTTAAATGGGGACAAAGGCAACACGAAAAGATTTTTATATGGAAATACGCAGAAGCCTCGGGCGCTTTCTTTCTATCTTCTTTATCGTAGCGCTTGGAGTTGCATTCTTTTCGGGGATCCGTTCTTCAGAGCCTGATATGCGGGCTACGGGGGACGCTTATTTTGATGGGGCAAAACTGATGGATATCAAGATGGTCAGTACGCTTGGAATTACTGCAGATGATATCCGAGCCATCGGAAAAGTAGACGGAGTTATAAAGGCGGAAGGCGGCTATAGTGCCGACTTTCTCTGTCAGGGCGAGGACAGGGAGATAGCGGTACATGTCATGTCCATGCTGCCGTCTATGAACAAAGTGACCGTGACAGAAGGGCGTCTGCCAACGAAGCCCGGAGAATGCCTGACCGATGATGAGATGCATTATAAAGTAGGGGATAAGATCGAGCTGAAGTCCGGTGACGAAAAGAAGGTCACGGATACGCTTACGACGGATACGCTGACCGTGGTCGGCACAGGTAACACGCCGTGTTATATTTCATTTGGCAGAGGGAATACGACCATCGGGACAGGAGCCTTAAGCGGATTTTTTGTCGTGACGGATTCCACATTTGACATGGATGTGTATACAGAAGCCTATGTCCAGGCGGAGGGAGCAAAGGGGCTGACTGCTTATACGGATGCGTATGAGGACAGGATAAAAGGGGTACAGGATAACATAGAGGCTATCACCGGCGAAAGAGGGCAAATCCGTAAGCAGGAATTGATTGCAGATGCAAATGAGGAGCTGGACAAGGCAAAGAAAGAATTGGATGACGGAAAAAAAGAGGCAGAGGAAGAACTGTCAGAGGCAGAGCAGACGCTCAAAGAAGGAGAGGAGCAGCTGGCAGATGCAAGAGAACAGATATCCGACGGGCGCACACAGATGGAGAAAGCCAGATCCACTTTACGTTCAAAGCAGAAAGAGCTGAACAATGCCAAGACAGAGTATGAATCCGGCAAAAAGCAGCTGGATGACGGGAAAGCTGCCTATGAACAAGGGATGGCGGACTTTGGCGTGCAGAAGGCGGCATTTGATAAGCAGAAGGCAAACGCTGAGGCACAGTTCGCACAGCAGAAGGAACAGCTTGACCAGTTAAATAACTTATGTAATCTTATGGCGGCGGATGTTGCCCAGAAAGAGGCGGAGCTTTCCGCGCTGGAGGAGCAGATAGTCCAGCTGCAGCAGCAGATAAGCGGGATGGATCCCGCGGATCCGCAGCTGCCGGATTTACAGGAGAAGATTAAGAATGCAATGGCGGATCGCGACAGACTGAGAGATTATGATCTTCCGGATGCGCGTGTAAAACTACAAGGTAACCAGGACCGCTATGATCAGTCTAAAAAGGCTTACGAAGCTGGCAAAGCCGGACTTGCCGCCGGCCAGCAGGAACTCGATGCCGGGGAGGCACAGCTGGCTGCCAGTAAGGCGGAGATGGATGCCAGCGAGGCACAGCTGGCTGCCGCCTGGAATCAGATACAGGACGGCCAGACACAGATAGACAGCGGATGGGCCGAACTTGCGAAGCAGGAGGACACCCTCGACGAGGCGGAGGCTGAGATTACAGCGAGCGAGACCAAGCTTATAGACGGCAGGAAGGAATATGAGGAAGCGAAGGCCGAGGCCCAGCAGAAGATTACGGACGGAGAACAGAAGATTGCGGATGCCGAAGAGGAGACAGGGAAGATCAAGAACCCGAAGTGGTATGTGTACGACCGGAGTGTGCTGACGGAATATACGGGATACGGGGACAACGCGGACCGTATGCGGGCCATCGGGAAAGTATTTCCGGTATTGTTTTTCCTTGTTGCGGCGCTTATCAGCCTTACGAGCATGACACGCATGGTGGAGGAGCAGCGCACGGAGATTGGAACGATGAAAGCGCTCGGCTATCATAAGCTGACCATCGCGTCCAAATATCTTGGCTATGCGCTGCTCGCCACGCTCGGAGGGAGCATCTTCGGTGTGCTGTTTGGCGAGAAGGTGCTGCCTTACATCATAATCTATGCCTACGGAATCATGTACCATCATATACCAGACATCCTTACGCCGTACAACCTGACCTATGCCGCGGCGGCTACGCTGGCGGCGCTCGCCTGCACGATGGGTGCCACGCTCGCCGCCTGCTATAAGGAATTGGCGGCACAGCCGGCGGTACTTATGAGGCCCCCCGCGCCGAAGAATGGGAAACGGGTATTTCTGGAACGGGTGGCGTTCATATGGAAACGGCTGAGCTTCACGTGGAAGTCTACGGTGCGTAACCTGATGCGGTATAAGAAGCGGTTTTTCATGACAGTATTCGGTATCGGAGGGTGCATGGCCCTTATGCTTGTCGGCTTCGGCATCAAAGATTCCGTATTTGCCATCTCAGAGCTGCAGTACAGCCAGATACAGGTGTATGACGGAATGGCCTATCTCGAAGAGGATATATCAGAAGAAAAACAGCAGGAAACGGCGGACTTTATGAAGCACGATTCTGACGTGGAACAGTGCACGGAAGTGAATATGCGGAATGTAACGCTCTTAAATGGTAGCCGGGAACGGGACGCATATGAATGCGTACCGAAGTCTGTAAAAGACATATCCAGCTTCATCAATTTCAGAGACCGCAGGAGCCATGACAAATACAAGCTTACTGACAAGGGTGCAATCATCAGCGAGAAGACTGCCAAGCTTCTGGACGTCAAAGTGGGTGATACGATTTATATCAAGGATGAAGAGGAAGGCAACCGTCCGGTGAAGATTGCGTCCATCTGTGAGAACTATATGGGACACTACCTCTATCTCACACCCGGGCTGTATGAGGAGGTATATGGTGAAAAGGCAGAGTATAACTGTTATTTCTTCAAGGCAGAGGACTCTTCCAGGAGCGCCCTTGAGAAGACAGGACAGAAGATACTCAAGCAGGACGGCGTGCTGAGCATCAGCTATCTGCGTGACATACAGAAGCAGCTGGATGATATGCTCAGGAGCCTGAACCTTGTCATCGTCGTATTGATCGTATCGGCAGGGATGCTCGCTTTTGTCGTTCTCTATAACCTGAATAACATCAATATAACGGAGAGGCAGAGAGAACTTGCCACGATCAAGGTACTTGGCTTCTATGACCCTGAGGTGGCGGCTTATGTATACCGCGAGAATGTCATACTGACGTTTATCGGCGCCGGGGCCGGCATGATTATGGGAAGGCTGCTCCATCTATTTATTATCAGGACGGTAGAAGTTGATGCGGCGATGTTCGGCAGAAACATCAATTTCCCAAGCTATATATACAGCCTTCTGTTTACGGTAGCCTTTTCCGCGTTCGTCAACTGGGTCATGTATTTTAAACTGAAAAGAATCGATATGGTAGAGTCATTAAAGAGCATAGAATAAAGAAAATGACACGATTGTTAGCACTCTTTTTGAAAGAGTGCTAATTTTCTATTGACTTTTAAAAAACACCGTATTATTATTACTGTTAGACAGAAAAAAATGGCGATTTCAGCCGGAACATTTAATATTAGAACATAGGAGTGATATATATGGCAGGAAAAAAAGGAAACTTATCTATCAGCAGTGAGAATATATTCCCGATTATAAAAAAATGGGTATATTCAGATCATGATATTTTTGTGCGTGAAATGGTATCTAATGGATGTGATGCCATAACAAAGCTTAAAAAGCTTGATATGATGGGAGAGTATCAGCTACCTGACGATTATAAGCCATCTATCCAGGTCATCGTAAATCCAAAGGAAAAGACACTGAAGTTTATCGATAATGGTGTCGGCATGACTGCGGATGAAGTAGAAGAATACATTACGCAGATTGCATTTTCCGGAGCGACTGAATTCCTTGAAAAGTACAAGGATAAGACGACAGAGGATGACATGATCGGGCACTTCGGACTTGGATTTTATTCTGCGTTCATGGTGGCCGATGAAGTGCATATCGACACGCTATCATATAAGGACGGCGCGGCTCCGGTACACTGGGTCAGCGAAGGCGGGACAGAGTACGAGATGGAAGACGGCACAAAAGAAGGTGTCGGCACGGAGATTACGCTGTGCCTGAATGAAGACAGCGTAGAATTTGCCAATGAGTACCGGGTTAGAGAAGTCATCGAGAAGTATTGCTCTTTCATGCCGGTAGAGATCTTCCTTTCTAATGAAGACGCAGAACAGGAATATGAGACGATAGATGAGGCGGATCTTACAGAGGATGACGTTGTCGTCGAGCACATCCATGAAGAAGCCAAGATGGAAGAGAAGGAGAATGAAAACGGCGAGAAAGAGATGGTTGAGGTATCACCTGCAAAAGAGAAGGTGAAGATCAACAAGCGTCCGGTTTCCCTGAGCGATATCCATCCGCTCTGGACAAAGCATCCGAATGAGTGCGAGAAAGAGGATTACCTGGAATTCTACCGCAAGGTGTTTATGGATTATAAGGAGCCTTTGTTCTGGATCCACCTGAATATGGACTACCCGTTCAACCTGAAAGGAATTCTTTATTTCCCGAGAATCAATACAGAGTATGATTCCATCGAAGGCACGATCAAGCTGTACAACAACCAGGTGTTTATCGCCGATAATATCAAAGAAGTGATTCCGGAATTCCTTATGGTGTTAAAGGGAGTCATCGACTGTCCGGACCTTCCGCTCAACGTATCAAGAAGCGCGCTGCAGAATGACGGCTTTGTCAATAAGATTGCAGACTATATTTCCAAAAAAGTGGCCGACAAGCTGAATGGGATGTGCAAGACACAGAAGGAAGAGTACGAGAAGTGCTGGGATAATATCAGCCCGTTCGTGAAGTTTGGCTGCCTGAAGGACGAGAAGTTCTGCGATAAGATGAAAGATTCTATCTTATTCAAGAACATTGACCACAAATATCTGACGCTGAAAGAATGTGCCGAGGCAAACGGCGGTTCGCTGGAAGAGCCGAAGGAGAAGGAAGACGATGGCGCGGAAGGTACAGAAGGAACAGAAGCAGAAAAAGAGAAGACGACCATCTACTATGTGACAGACGAGCAGCAGCAGAGCCAGTACATCAACCTGTTCAAGTCACAGGGACAGGACGCGGTCATCCTGAACCACAACATCGATTCCGCATTCATCACCCAGATGGAGCAGCGCAACCCGAACCTGAGCTTCCAGCGTATCGACGCTGACCTGACTGACTCGGCCAAAGAAGAAGTCGCTGAGGAAGAGAAGGAAGAATTCCAGAAGACGGCGGACAGCCTTGTAGAGATATTCCGCAAGGAGCTTGGCAATGATAAGCTGGATGTGAAAGTAGAGAAGTTAAAAGATGACAATACGGCAGCCATAATCACGCTGTCCGAACAGAACCGCCGTATGCAGGAGATGATGAAGATGTACGGTATGGCAGGCATGGATGCCGGAATGTTCGGTGGAGAAAGCACGCTCATACTCAATGCAAACCATCCGCTGGTGAAATTCGTCGTAGAGCACAAGCGTGCCAAGAGCGTACCGGTCATCTGCAAACAGCTGTATGATCTGGCTATGCTGGCACATAAGCCGCTGAGCCCGGAAGAGATGACGGCATTCATGCAGAGAAGTAATGAGATTATGATGCTTTTGACTAAATAAGAAGCAGCCTGGTGTCTGCGCCGGAAGTAAAGCCGGAGGCAGGCAGCAAGACCTCTGAAGAGAGAAATCTGGAAGGACTCCTCTCCTCAGAGGTCTTTTCGAATGCTCACAAGGTATTGCTGCCCGTCCGGTGCCGACCGTCCATCACCTCTGGTATGCCGGATACCTACCGGCATGACTCAAATGCAATTCCCGCATTCGCGTAGAATGTCTGCACCCATCGGTCCCAGGCTTCATCCAGCGACTTGTCCATTGTGAAGGTATGCATAGAAGTGCCTGTCACGCAGGCCAGGTGGGTACCGTCATATCTCAGGTTCATATACAGGCCCTGGATTTCTTCCGGACGGTAGCGAAGGCCGCCCTGTTCCAGAAAGCCGATGATATCTTCTCTGCTGAGGGAAAGGATAAACTTGAAGCCAAGAGGGGTACGTTTCCCTTTGATAATAGACAGGCAGTGGCTCCGCAATTCGCTCCACAGAGAATATTCCCTGTCAGGAGCTTCCTCATAGAAATCCTTGTGGATATATCCGTCAATCGTAAATTTGTTATATGTCGTGATTTCGCCCTCTATCAGGGAAAGAGAATCGAAAGTGTCCTTTAACAGCAGATGGGACATGCAGGCCTTTGTGTCTGGTGTCAATGTAATCATGGATAGCGCTCCTTTGTATTTTATGTCCGTAAGTTGTATGAATCGGGCATCTCTAAACCCTCCGGCAGCATGCGGACAGTAATATTATATCAATTCCTGTCTGAGAATGCATTATAAGTTTGACTTTTACAGATGAAAACATTACAATAACCATGTATGTTCAGACGTGTGCAGCAATGCAGGCTATCAGAAGATTCTGCACGAAGGAGAAATCGGTTATCGTGAAAGATGAAAACAGAAAGAAATGGAGCAAGGGGGAAGAACAGGACAAGATATTGCGCATGGCGGTTATCGTTGTCGTTGTTCTTTTAATTATAGGTGGTATTATCGTCGCTGTAAAGCTTCTGAATCCCCGCGTAGATATTACAGAGGGCACAAAGAAGCTGAAGGAGCTGGGGCAGGCGGATCTAAAGGCGGCGGAAAGCAAGATAGAAGAATTGGAAGAGGCGGAACGTGCGGCTGACGAGGAACGGAAGAGCCGTCCTGTCAATGAACGGTTTGCCAACTGTCTTGTACTGGGCGATTCCATTACGCAGGGGCTCTATGAATTTGGAATTATGGACCAATCGCTCGTCATTGCGGAAAAGGGAGCGGAAGTGACGAGACCGGAGGAGACGGGCACGATGGGCATGATTCAAAAAGCAGAGGCGGCCAGTCCGAAATGCCTGTTCCTTACATTCGGCATGAATGATGTGGAGGCTGCCAGAGGAGATGCCACGGTATTTGCGGAAGGCTATGGCAGGTTGCTCGATGAGATCAGGTCCTCCATGCCGGATACGAAGGTGTATGTCAACTGCGTCCTGCCGGCGGACAAGCAGGCCATAGAAACGAACGCATGGTATGGCAATATACCTCAATATAATGAGAAGCTGAAAGAGCTGTGTGAAGAGAAGGATGTCATCTTTATCGATAACACAGGTCTCGTGAAAGAGGAATATTATGCAGACGATGGTATCCATCAGGCACCGGACTATTATCCGGGATGGGTGGAGAACATGGCGGAGGCGGCGGAATTATAATGAAAAGCAGGAAAAATAGTACGATAGACATCATCAACATATTAAAATACTTTCTCGTGCTTGTGCTGGCAGCCTATGTCATCCTGCTGATTTCCAGTGAGGGTGGGACGGACACGCCGATAAAGACGGTGAACGAGAATATCCTCTCGGTTATGGGGACGGATGGGATGAAAAAGGGGACGACCCAGGACCTGAAGAAGTATTACGGCCTGAATGCGGATGACTACAAAGGCGTGACGCTTTATATTCCCGACGATGTCATGGGAGTCAATGAACTGCTCATCGTGCGGCTTGCGGATGCAAGCCAGGCCGAAAGTGTGGAAAAGGCAGCCCAGGCAAGGCTTGATACACAGAAGGAAAGCTTCGAGGGGTATGGAGCGGCGCAGACGAAGCTGATCAGATCGGCGGTGCTGGAGAGCAGAGGGGACTATGTACTGCTGGCGGTGACGAAGAAGGCAGATGCAGTACAGGCGGCTTACAGAAAGAGTTTATAGAAAAGGATATAAGGATAATGCTATTTAGCAGTATTGTATTTTTATTTACGTTTTTACCAATTATATTGATCCTATATTATATCGTGCCGCGGCCATTTAAGAATCCGGTGCTTCTTGCAGGCAGCCTGATTTTTTACGCCTGGGGAGAGCCGGTCTATATCTTCCTCATGATACTGTCTATCCTGTTCAACTATATCAGCGGGCTGGATATAGCAAGGCACCTGGGACACGGGCATAAGGCACGACAGAGCCTGATTTTTAACGTCGTCGTGAACTTATGTATCCTTGGCTTTTTCAAGTACGAGGGGTTTGTTCTGGACAGCATCAATGCGGTGCTTCCGGTGAACATCCCGTACCGGGAGCTGGCGCTTCCCATCGGGATATCCTTTTACACGTTCCAGACCTTGTCTTATATCATCGATGTGTACAGAGGGAATGTGAGGGTACAGAGAAATCTGCTGGACTTTGCCCTGTATGTGAGCATGTTTCCGCAGCTGATTGCAGGACCGATTGTCAAGTACGCAGATATACAGCGGCAGCTCCGTATCCGCCAGGAATCCTGGGCCAGATTCGGAGATGGAGCGCTCTTTTTCATACGGGGACTTTCCAAGAAGGTGCTGATTGCCAATACGACCGGTATGGTATTTACGAAAGTGACAGAACTGGGGGTGGCTCAGACTTCGACGCTTACCGCATGGATTGGGTGCGCGGCCTACACGTTCCAGATCTATTTTGACTTCAGCGGCTACTCCGATATGGCTGTCGGCCTCGGCAAGATGTTCGGATTCCAGTTTTTGAAGAATTTTGACTATCCCTATATATCAAAGAGCATTACGGAATTTTGGCGGAGATGGCATATATCACTGAGCTCATGGTTCAGAGAGTACGTATATATACCTTTGGGCGGAAACCGCGTCAGTGTGGTGAAACATGCGCGCAACATACTGGTCGTGTGGCTGCTTACCGGGCTCTGGCACGGCGCGAGCTGGAATTTTGTCATGTGGGGCCTGTATTACGGCATCCTGCTGCTCATTGAGAAATATGCCCTGGGCCGGGTGCTGGACAGGATACCAGGTATTCTGAGACATGTCTACTGCCTCTTGCTTGTCATGGTCGGATGGGTATTTTTCTTCAGTCCGACGCTTGGACACGCGGTACAGTATCTCAAGCTCATGTTCGGGGGAGGAAGCGGAATCGTGGATAGAGAAGGGCTTTATCTGCTGGTGACGAACCTTGTGCTCTGGGCTGCAGCGCTCGTAGGTTCCACACCGGCCGTCCATACCTTGTATGAACGTGTGATATACAGAGACGGTAAGAACAAGGCGGCAATCAACTTTGCCGTGTACGGAGTCCTGTTCCTGTTATGCATCGCATATCTCGTGACGGAGACATATAACCCATTTTTATATTTTAGATTCTAGGAGCAGGCCATGAAGCGGAAATCAGACAGAAGAAAAAGAAAAGTGCAGATAAAGAAAACGGCTGCTCTGCTGTTCCTCGGCATGCTTGCAGCCGTCTGCCTCGTCAATCTCATACACAGTGATAAAGAGTTTTCAGACAGGGAAAACCGTATGCTGGAGCAGAAGCCTTCACTGACTGTCACCGGCGTCACAAGCGGCCGTTATATGAAGCAGTACGAATCATATAAGTCGGACCAGTTTGCGGCTAGAAACCTCTGGGTGGCATTGAAGACCAATACGGACCTTCTGATGGGAAAGCGGGACTCCAACGGCGTGTTTAAGGGGAAGGACAGCTATCTGCTGGAAGACATCGCAAAGCCGGACGAGGACCAGATGAAAGAGAACATCGAGGCAATCAAAGCGTTCGAGGAATCATATGTAGATATCCCTGTCTACTTTGCGCTCGTTCCCAATGCAGCCAATATCATGTCCGGCAAGCTGCCGGGCCTGGCGGAGACGGAAGACCAGGGCAGGCAGTTTGAAAGCATAAGAAAAGAACTGGGAGAAGAAGTCAGCTGGGTCGATGTCCAGACGACGCTGAAGAAGCACAAGGATGAGAATATATATTACCGCACGGACCACCACTGGACGACACTTGGTGCAAGCTATGCATATGCAGAACTTGCGGAAGCGATGGGGCTTGACACGGCGAACGGTCCAAAATGGGAGCGGTATGCGGTGAGCAATGATTTTAACGGCACCTTGTCTGCGACGAGCGGATATGAGCAGGGATACCGGGAGCCTATCTACATCTATGCGCCTGAAAAGGGGGAGAAATCGCCCGATGTTATGGTCAGCTATGTAGATGAGCAGAGAAAGTCGGCAAGCCTTTACGACTCCTCAAAGCTAAAAGAGAAGGATCAGTATGCACTGTTCCTTGGAGGCAATTATTCGATGATTGATATCAAGACGACTGCAGATACGCCAAACAGGCTGCTGCTTATTAAGGATTCTTACGCGAATTGTCTTGTCCCCTTCCTGACTCCATTCTTCCGGGAGATTATAATTATTGATCCAAGATATTATTATGGGGATATTCATCAGGTTATGGAAGAGAATAATATCACGAGCGTTTTATTTTTGTATAATGGAAACACATTTGTAAAAGATAACAGTATAAGCGGAGTGCTGAAGAATAATGAGACTGAATAAGTTTATAAGTGAGGCGGGCGTCTGTTCCAGACGTGAGGCCGACAGGCTGATTGAGGCAGGACGTGTGACGGTGGACGGTAAGAAGGCAGTGACCGGCATGCAGGTGGATTCCTCCCATGAAGTACGGGTAGGCAAGAGACTCATAAGAGGCAAAGACGAAAAGATAGTGCTGGCGGTGCATAAGCCCGCCGGTATCGTGTGTACGGAAGACAAGCGGGTAAAGAACAATATTATCCGCTTTTTAAAATATCCGGAGCGTATTACGTACGCGGGAAGGCTGGACAAAGACTCCGAGGGGCTTCTCATCATGACGAACGACGGCGGGCTTATCAACGGCATGATGCGTTCCAGGTACGGGCATGAGAAGGAATACAAAGTGTGGGTGGACAGACCCGTGACAGAAGAATTCATAAGCAGGATGTCTTCAGGCGTAAGGATTACAGACAGAGAGAAAGGCCTTGATGAGACCACCAGGCCGTGCAGGGCGCAAAAGTGCGGGACTTATGTATTCACTGTCATATTGACCCAGGGGCTGAACCGGCAGATTAGAAGAATGTGTGACGCGCTCGGATATAAGGTGAAGCGGCTGGTTAGAATACGGATTATGAATATTGAACTGGGGAATCTAAAACCTGGTGCTTATCGAAAACTGACAGAGCAGGAGTTAATGGAATTATATGAGCAGACAGAAAAAGGAAAGAATGCAGGAACTGGTAGAACAGCTGAATAAGGCGGGAAAAGCATATTATCAGGACGCAGAAGAAATCATGAGCAATTATGAATATGACAGGCTGTATGACGAACTGCTGTCTTTGGAGAAAGAGCTTGGCATTACTCTTTCAGGCAGTCCTACCGCTCATGTCGGTTATGAGGTGCAAAGCGAGCTGCCGAAAGAGCGGCACGACAGTCCGATGCTGTCACTGGACAAGACGAAAGACGTAGAGGAGCTCAAAAAGTTTGCCGGAGACCAGAAGGTGATGATGTCATGGAAGCTGGACGGCCTGACGATCGTGCTTACGTACCGGGACGGGGAGTTATATAAAGCAGTTACGAGAGGCAACGGTGAAGTCGGTGAAGTCATCACGAACAACGCCAGAGTATTCAAGAACATCCCAATCCAGATAGCTTATAAAGGGGAGCTGATTCTGAGGGGCGAAGCGGTGATAGGATATAAGGATTTTGCAAGAATCAACAAAGAGATAGAGGATGCCGACGCAAGATATAAGAATCCCCGCAACCTTTGCAGCGGCTCTGTACGCCAGCTGAACAATGAGATTACGGCCAGGCGCAATGTCAGGTTCTATGCGTTTACGCTCGTACAGGCAGAGGGGGTCGATTTTCGCAATTCGAGAGTCTGTCAGATGGAATGGCTGAAGGGACAGGGATTTGAAGTAGTAGAATATCACGTAGTTACCAAGGATACGCTGGAGGAAGAAGTTATTAAATTTTCGGAAAAAATAGCCGGAAACGATTTCCCATCGGACGGACTTGTGTTAGTATATGATGATGTGGAATACGGCCGGTCGCTGGGAAGAACTTCCAAGTTTCCAAGAGACTCGTTTGCTTTCAAATGGGCGGACGAGACGAAGGAGACGAAGCTGCTTGAGATAGAGTGGAGCCCGTCCAGGACAGGGCTGATTAATCCGGTCGCCATATTTGAGCCGGTAGAGCTTGAAGGCACTACGGTCAGCAGAGCCAGCGTCCATAACTTAAGCATAATGGAGGAGCTGGAGCTTGGCGTCGGCGATGAGATAGAAGTATACAAGGCCAACATGATTATCCCGCAGATAGCCGAGAACCTGACGAGAAGCGGCGTAACAGACATTCCTGCGCACTGTCCGGTGTGCGGTGGTGATACGGAGGTGAAGCAGGTCAGCAATGCCAGGGCATTGTACTGTGTGAATCCGGAATGCCAGGCAAAGCATCTGAAGTCGTTTGCCCTTTTTGTAAGCAGGGATGCCCTGAATATTGAAGGATTATCTGAAGCAACACTGGAAAAATTCATCGTGAAGGGGTATATTAAAGAGTATGCAGATATATTTCATCTTGACCGTCACCAGGAAGAGATCCAGACGATGGAGGGGTTCGGGGAGAAATCCTATCGCAATCTAATCGAGAGCATAGAGAAAGCAAGGACAACGACACTGCCCAGGGTCATCTATGGGCTTGGGATAGCCAATATCGGTCTAGCCAATGCCAAGATGATATGCAGGGAATTCGGCTATGATATTGATAAGATGCTTCTTGCCGGCGTGGAAGAGCTCAGCGCGATACAGGGCGTGGGAGGCGTAATAGCCGGGGCCTTCGTAGAATACTTCTCGGATGAGAAGCATGTGCGTATATTCCGCGAACTTCTGGAAGAGCTGACCATACCTGAAGAGGAGATGAAGCAGCAGGAACAGAGATTTACAGGCGTTAACTTTGTAATAACCGGAAGTGTGGAACACTTCGCTAACCGGGGAGAGGTAAAGGAACTCATAGAAAGCCTTGGCGGAAAAGTGACAGGTTCCGTGACTTCCAAGACAAATTACCTCATAAATAATGATGTGGCATCCACATCATCCAAGAATAAGAAAGCCAATGAACTGGGGATTCCCATCATATCTGAAAAAGATTTCCTGGAAATGCTCGGTGATAGTCAGGGCTGACAGAAAGAAGGGAAGAAATGACTGATAAGGATAAGAATAAGGAAATGAACGACACAGAGATAGAGAAAGTGGACGATGCTAACGTAGAAGTGGAAGACACGAAAAAGGAAGACGATGAATACGAAAAAGTCTGCTTTATCTGCCACCGTCCGGAGAGCACCGCAGGCAAGATGATAGAACTGCCTAACAATATATCCGTGTGCAGCGACTGTATGCAGAAGAGCTTTGACGCCATGAGCAGCGGACAGATAGATTACAGCCAGCTCATGAACATGCCGGGGGTCCAGGTGTTCAATATGTCTGACATGGAGCAGCAGAATGTCCCGAAACAGCAGAAGATCAAAAAGAAAAAGGAAAGCGAAGAGAAAAAGCCTCTGATTGATATCAGGGAGATTCCGGCGCCTCATAAGATCAAGTCGAGCCTGGATGAATATGTAGTCGGCCAGGAGTATGCCAAGAAAGTGATGTCCGTCGCGGTGTATAACCACTATAAGAGGGTTGCCACGGACACGATGGATGACATTGAGATTGAGAAGTCGAATATGCTGATGATCGGTCCTACCGGCTCCGGCAAGACATACCTTGTTAAGACGCTGGCGCGTCTTCTTGACGTACCGCTTGCCATAACAGACGCCACCTCTCTTACGGAGGCCGGCTACATAGGAGACGATATAGAGAGTGTCGTATCCAAGCTGCTGGCAGCTGCTGACAACGATGTGGAGAAGGCGGAACAGGGCATCATATTCATTGATGAGATAGACAAGATTGCCAAGAAGAAGAACACGAGCCAGAGGGACGTCAGCGGGGAATCGGTCCAGCAGGGAATGCTTAAGCTCCTGGAAGGGAGCGATGTGGAAGTGCCCGTCGGGGCGAACAGTAAGAATGCCATGGTGCCTCTTACTACGGTAAATACGAGAAATATTCTGTTCATATGCGGCGGGGCTTTCCCAGATTTGGACGGTATTATCAAAGAGCGCCTGTCGAAGCAGTCATCTATCGGTTTCGGGGCGGACTTGAAAGATAAATATGATCATGACAAGACGATTCTGGAGAAGGTGACGATAGAAGATCTGCGTAACTTTGGAATGATACCGGAGTTTATCGGCCGGCTTCCGATTATATTCACATTGCGCGGACTCGATGAAGATATGCTCGTCAAGATACTGAAGGAGCCGAAGAACGCGATTTTAAAGCAGTATCAGAAACTGCTGGCTCTGGATGAGGTAAAGCTGGATTTTGACGAAGGGGCTTTGGGCGCCATCGCCAGGAAAGCGATAGAGAAAGATACCGGTGCAAGAGCGCTGCGTGCCATCATCGAGGAATTCATGCTGGATATCATGTATGAGATTCCGAAGGATGACAATATCGGAGAAGTGACGATTACCAAAGAATACATAGAAGGAACGGGAGGACCTGTCATCATGCTCAGAGGACAGGAAGTTGCGAGGTTGAGATAATGAATAGTTATAGTTATTTGCTGGATCTGGCAATTATTTTGTTATGTACGAAACTGTTAGGACTGGCTACGCGGAAGGTACAGATGCCGCAGGTGGTGGGAGCGCTGCTTGCAGGGCTTCTGCTTGGTCCCGCGGTGGCAGGCGTGCTGACGGAGACGAGCTTCATCCATGAGGTCGCCGAGATTGGAGTTATCGTTCTTATGTTCTGCGCGGGACTTGAGACCGACATCAAGGAACTAAAGGCGAGCGGGAAGGCGTCGTTCGTCATCGCGCTCTGTGGCGTGCTTGTACCGCTTGCAGGCGGCTTCGGTCTGGCTTATTTTTTCAACAGGCCGGATATGATTGCATCTGACGCGGCGGCAAGCATATTTCTCCAGAATATATTTATAGGGATTATCCTGACAGCGACCTCTGTCAGCATTACGGTCGAGACGCTCAAAGAGATGGGCAAGCTCAAGACCCGCTCCGGGAATGCGATACTGGGAGCTGCCATTATCGACGATATACTCGGTATCATTGCTCTTACCGTAGTGACGAGCATGGCAGACCCGTCTGTACATATTGGTGCGGTCATGCTGAAGATTGTTGGTTTCTTCGTCTTCTCAGCAGTGGCCGGCTTCATCTTCTACAAAGTATACAAAGCATGGACAGAGGGCGCGTCCAGAGGGCTGCACAGGCACGTAATCATCGCGTTCGTGTTCTGCCTTCTCATGGCATATATCGCGGAACAGTATTTTGGTGTGGCGGATATTACCGGTGCGTTTATCGCGGGCCTGATTATATCCAATACAGAGCGGTCTGTATTTATCCAGACGAAGTTTGATACACTGTCGTATATGCTGCTGTCTCCCGTATTCTTTGCGAGTATCGGGCTGAAGGTCGTGCTTCCTAAGATGAGCGGCCTCATCGTCGCGTTTGCCCTGCTTCTTATGGTGGTGGCGGTCCTGACGAAGATTATTGGCTGTGGCCTCGGGGCAAAAGTATGCGGCTATAAGCCGTATCAGTGTAAGCGGATCGGCGTCGGCATGATATCGCGTGGCGAGGTTGCCCTGATCGTGGCGAGCAAAGGCACGGCGGTAGGGCTTATGAGTTCTGCATTCCTCGGACCTGTAGTAATCATGGTCGTATTTACGACAATTATTACCCCTGTTCTTCTGAAAATCATCTTCAAGAAGGGTCCGGATCTCCCGGTAGCAAAGGAGAAGGAAGTATCCAGCTACTATGAAGGGGCTTCTATTCTGCGTGGAGAAGAAAAATAGCTTTATGCACATAGAAGCATACTTTCCTCATATACTTTATTAAAAAGTATATGAGGTTTTTTTATGGACGATGCAATATGCAAGGAGCAGATATTATCCCAGGATTACTGGGATTTTATTTTTCCGGGTTTCCGCAGCATTAGCGATATGGGACTTGAAGGTGACCAGTATTGTATGCAGGATATGGACTATGGATATAAAGCGATATACGTAGACAGCGAAGAAATGGAACCTTTAAGCATAGAAAGATACTGGTATAATGCTATCCCAAACTGCTATTGCCTGCTGGATATGGCTGCCCTGAACGAATCGGGGATAACTGCCGCGCAGAATTATCCGGCTCTGCAGCTTATGGGCACTGGCGTAATGATTGGATTTGTGGATACGGGAATTGATTATAAGAATTCTGTATTCCGCAATCTGGACGGAAGCACAAGAATTGCAGGAATCTGGGATCAGACGATTCAGGATGGCACACCGCCGGAGGGATTCGCATTCGGCAGCGAATACCGTGAAGATCTGATTAACGAGGCCCTTCGGTCAGGTACACCCGATGAGCTTGTACCGACAGCGGATACAAATGGGCACGGGACGTTTCTGGCCAGTGTAGCGGCCGGAGGGGCAGATGTGGAAAACCAGTTTCTCGGGGCGGCTCCGGAGTCCACCATTGCAGTTGTAAAACTTAAAGAGGCCAAGGACTATCTGAAGGAGTTCTATAAGATTAGGCCGGATGCAATCTGCTATCAGGAAAATGACATCATGCTCGGCCTCCGCTATCTGAGCCTGCTGGCGGCAGAACGGAAGATACCCCTCGTCATGTGTATCGCGCTTGGAACAAATTTTGGAGGACATAACAGCGCCACGCTGCTTTCAAACGTACTTAACAGGTATTCCACAACAATCAACCGGATTGTAGTAATCGGCGGAGGAAATGAAGCAAATGAACGGCATCATTTTTCTGGCACATTAGAAAATATGAGGGAACAGAGAGAAGTTGAAATCCGGGTGGGGGCAGGAGTAAGTGGATTTGTTGCGGAATTGTGGACTTCGATTCCAAACGTGATGACCGTATCCATCATATCTCCTTCCGGAGAGCGTACGCCGGTCATCTCCATCCGGCAGGGGAGCAGATATGTGTTTACGTTCACATTTGACCAGACAAGGGTTACCGTAGAATACAGGCTGCTTACAGAGAACAATGACGCTCAGCTTATCTTCCTGAAATTTGACGGCCCTTCCGAGGGTATATGGAGGGTCGCGGTGCAGCCGCTCCAGCTCTCTGACGGCGTGTTCCATATGTGGCTTCCTGTGAAGGAGTTCCTGAGCGGGGAAGTCTTCTTCTTAGAAGCAGACCCGGAGACGACCATCACGGAGCCTGGGAGCACGACCTACAGCATGACGGTAGCTTACTACAACAGTGTGGACAATAGTATTGATATTAATTCCGGGAGAGGGTATACTAGAGATGGTTACATCAAACCGGACTTTGCAGCACCCGGTGTGGGCGTGACCGGCGCCGTGCCCGGCGGAAGATTTGCAGCCAGAACGGGCTCAAGCGTTGCGGTCGGATTGACCTGTGGTGCATCTGCCCTTATGGCGGAGTGGCTCGTGAGGGAGCAGGAGCTGAACCTTGGGGCGGGAGCCAGCGAGGTCAGGAATCTGTTCGTGCTTGGAGCGCAGCAGAAGCCTCTGTTAGATTATCCGAATCGGCAGTGGGGCTATGGGACACTGGACGTGTACCAGTCGCTAGACAGGCTGAGAAGATTATAGTGAAAAGGTAGAATGAAAAACAAAGGAGTGTCAGATATGGCAGATTTTTTTGAGGACTTAGGAAAGAGAATATCCGAGGTGGCGAATGACATCGGGAAAAAGACGGAAGATACGCTGGAAATCCAGAAGCGCAGGAGTGATATCCGCACTCTGAAACGTGCAAGTGAGAGAGACCTTATGGACATCGGCAAGATGGTATATGACAAGTTCCGGCAAGGTGAGGTAAATGACACAGACTGTATTGCGCTTTGCGAAGAGATTGAGAAACGCGGCTTACAGATAGAAAAACAGGAAGAGGAAATAGCAAGGATCAGAGGAGAACGATAGATGGCTGTACTGGCAGTTGGTATTATGGCACTCCTGTTCAGCTTGGATATGCTGCTGAAGCAGCATGTAGAGGAGAATCTGGACAGCGGGGAAGAAAAAGAGCTTGTCAAAGAGAAGATTGTAATCCGAAAAGTGTATAACAGAGGATTCATGCTGCATGCGCTGGATAAATGTCCCTGTCTTGTGAAGTCAGTGACGGCGGTAATGGGAGCAGCACTCGCTGCCTGTAATGTACTGCTGTTTGCAAGAAAGGGGCGGCGTGTGGAGAAGCTTGGCACGGGCATATTCAGCGCAGGAGCGTACAGCAATATATTTGACCGCCTGGTAAGAGGGAAAGTAATCGATTACATAGGATTTAGAAGCAAGAATGATTTCCTGTCCCGACTGACGGTGAATCTGGCGGATATATTTATCGTGGCGGGCCTTATATTGTCAGGTTTGGGCAGATTATTACCAGGGGCCGGATCCCGTTCATGAGTGGCGTTTAAGTAAAGTGGCTGCGGACTGGGAGCCGGGTGGCATCTGCTTCGATGCGTCCGAGGCTTCGACTATTTCACGTATCCCTAACCCTGCAGAATGCGCGCCGATAGCGGCTTACATCCCGCAGGATAAAGGCTACGGAAAGGATTCTTCGGCTCTTCTTCATTACGATTACTTTCATCCAAAGCACTTCCATCAGCCGGTAACGTCACACAGTCAGCCCCGCCCGTGCCAGTAAAGTAGATAGCCGCTGGGGCGGTAGGGAGCAGATGCGAAGGTGTAAGCGGAAGGGACGGAGAATCCTCACCAGATTCCTTGGCTTGTGGGATGAGAGCCGCAATCGGCGAACATTCTACAAGCTTAGGAATCTGTGTGATAGTCGCAGTTCCCGGACGCATCGGAGCATCTGCCCCCTACCGCCCCAGCGGCGTCCACTTCACTAAACAAAGTATTCTTTTATCTGCCCCAGTATGATACCCATCAGCCGCGTCCTTGCCTCCACGCTGGCCCATGCTACATGGGGCGTGATGAACAGGCGCCGGCTGTCTTTGATACGCCGCAGCGGATTGTCTGGGCTCATGGGTTCTTCACACAGCACATCCAGCCCTGCTGCAGCAATGTCACTTCGTTCCAGTGCATTGTATAAATCCTCCTCTACAACGATAGGGCCACGCCCAAGGTTCAGGAAGATGCAGCTCTTTTTCATCTTCTCCAGCTTTTCGGCATTGATGAGGTTTTGCGTATATTCGTTCAACGGAGCGTGAACCGATATGATATCGGATTCCCGAAGCAGGGTATCCATATCTACCTGATGATATCCTTCCTGTGGTGCGCTGCCTGAAGGTGAGGCGTAGATGACATGCGCACCAAAAGCCTCTGCGATAGAGGCGACACGTCTGCCGATGTTGCCGAGTCCGATAATCCCCCATGTCTTGCCAGATAATTCATAGAACACTTCTTCAAAATGGGTGAAGATGGTGTCGTTCGTATAGCGGTCCTCCTTGACATAATCGTCATAGTAGCGCAGCTTTTCCAGCAGATAGAACAGCATGGCAAACGTGTGCTGTGCGACAGACTCGGTAGAATATCCGGCTACGTTGCGCCAGGCGATGTGGCGGCTGTCCAGATAATCCTTATCCAGATTGTTTGTTCCTGTCGCGGTGACACAGACTAGCTTAAGCCGTCTGGCCTCGCCGATTGTAGACTCATTGATCTGCACTTTGTTGATGACGATAACGTCTGCATCTTTTACCCGTTCAGGCACTTGTTCTGAAGTAGAAAAAGAATACTTGGTAACAGTTCCGAGTTCTTCGAATCCTGATAAATCGATGTCGTCGCCAATTGTCTTGGCATCCAGAAATACAATATTCATACATACCTCCCGCATAATTGATTTACATAACTGCCAGTGTCACAATAGTATCATGGAATACATACATTTTCAACGGTCAGCTTTCCAAGGGAATATATGGAAATAAGTACACCGAATGTATTGAAAACCTGGGACTTACAACCAGTCGAAAGACATGGCAAAGCCGCATGGACAGGGAGCCTGCGGGTCTGACAACCTGCGTCTGTACCGTTGGTATTAACCGTAATTATAATAAAATCTTAAGGCGTAATAAGTTGCGGCACCTATATCATTATTGTATAATTAACAGCATGATATAGATAACAGCATTCATGTTACATGCTTAATATAGACATACAG
Source organism: Extibacter sp. GGCC_0201 (assembly GCF_017566055.1). Lineage (NCBI taxonomy): Bacteria > Bacillati > Bacillota > Clostridia > Lachnospirales > Lachnospiraceae > Extibacter > Extibacter sp. GGCC_0201. The sequence goes on from NZ_JABFCH010000016.1 coordinate 68,422, forward strand.
ATGAAGAAGGGGAAGACATGGGCAGCAATAGAAGGAGAAGACAGCAGGTACGCCGCCAGTTCGTTATTCTTGGAGGCTTTATCATACTTATCGCGGCAACCGTTTATGGCTTTGGCATGCAGCGTTCGAAAAAAGACGAGACGCAGGCGGCGGCAAAGATAGAAGCAGATGTTACAAAGGAAGACAGCAAGAAGGCAAAAGAGACGACTACAGAACCAAAAGAGGAGACATCCGCGCAGCGGCTTGCACGTGTGAAGAAACAGGCGACGGCGGCAGGATATCCGAAAGGTGTAATAGAACTGCTTGATAAGAATGAAGAGACGGTACAGTTCGTGGAGGATTACGGAAAGAAAAAAGACAATCCGAATGCGGATTCCATCGGCAGCGGATTTACGAAAGGGCAGATTCCGCTGCTGCTCCAGTGGGACGAGCGGTGGGGATACGCGCCTTATGGCACAAGTATCGTAGCCGTGAGCGGCTGTGGTCCGACGTGCCTGTCCATGGTAGTCAGCGGTCTTACAGGGGACTGGTCGGTCACGCCGGCGAAAGTGGCAGCCTACGGTTCAGAGAATGGTTTCGTGGATGAAGATAACAATACATACTGGCGTTTTATGGAAGAAGCGCCGGCTAACTGGAATGTGAAGGCGAAGGAGATTCCGCTTGTGGAACAGCAGGTGGCGGCGGAACTCCAGGCAGGACATCCGGTCATCTGCAGCGTGGGGCCGGGTGATTTTACAGATAACGGTCATTTCATCGTGCTCACAGGCTACAATGACGGAGCATTGACCATTAACGACCCGTTCAGCCAGAAGAACAGCAGCCGGACATGGACCTTCGGTGAAATCCAGGATCAGATAGCAGCCATGTGGGTATATTCACTATAGCCGGGGGAGGAGATACCTCATATTGTAGCAGAAAGTATATATTCAGGCTTCACTTGCAGTCTTGCAATGAGACGGCATTTCGTGTGTCAGCTTCATAACAGCAGAAAATAGTATCCTTAGAAAAGCTTATGCCATGACTGGCACAGGCTTTTTTATTACCGCCAAGAACGTGTGAAAGTACATGCTATATTCTTGCGAGAATCTGTATTTTCAAAGAATTAGCACTCGGAGCTTGACAGTGCTGATAATATTTGTTATAGTACGTGTAGAACAATTTGGAATTATGCAGGTTAGGAGGCAGCCACTATGAATATAAATAAATTTACACAGAAATCACTGCAGGCCGTGCAGGACTGTGAACGTATCGCAATGGAATACGGCAACCAGGAAATTGAACAGGAACATCTGCTATATGCTCTGCTCGTACAGGATGACAGCCTGATTCTGAAATTAATGGAAAAGATGGGGATAGAAAAAACGGTCTTCATCAATCGCGTGGAAGAGGGACTCCGAAAGCGCACAAAAGTTCAGGGCGGGCAGCCTTTTGTAGGACAGGACCTGAACAAGGCGCTCATCCATGCGGAAGACGAGGCTAAGCATATGGGGGATGAATACGTGTCTGTCGAGCATCTGTTCCTTTCCCTTTTGAAATATCCGAATAAAGAACTGAAGCTTATTTTCCGTGAACTTGGGATCAAGCGGGATGCTTTTCTACAGGCACTTGCGACGGTAAGAGGCAGCCAGAAGGTTACAAGCGATAATCCGGAGGCGACATATGACACATTGAACAAATATGGCTCGGATCTGGTGGAACGCGCCAGAGACCAGAAGCTGGATCCAGTCATAGGCAGAGATGCGGAGATAAGGAACCTTGTACGTATCCTGTCCAGGAAGACGAAGAACAACCCGGTTCTTATCGGGGAGCCAGGTGTCGGGAAGACAGCGGTCGTAGAAGGTCTGGCACAGCGTATCGTGCGGGGAGACGTACCGGAAGCGCTGAAGGACAAGACGATATTCTCGCTGGATATGGGAGCGCTCGTAGCCGGGGCCAAATACCGCGGCGAGTTCGAAGAGCGTCTGAAAGCAGTTCTGGAGGAAGTAAAGAACAGTGACGGGAAGATTATCCTGTTCATAGATGAGCTGCACACGATTGTAGGTGCGGGTAAGACAGACGGGGCCATGGATGCAGGGAATATGCTCAAGCCGATGCTTGCCAGAGGTGAGCTCCACTGTATCGGCGCTACCACTCTGGATGAATACCGCCAGTATATCGAGAAGGATGCCGCGCTGGAGCGGCGCTTTCAGCCGGTGCTCGTGGATGAGCCTACGGTGGAGGATGCGATATCGATTTTGCGTGGCTTAAAAGAAAGATACGAAGTATTCCATGGAGTCAAGATAACGGACGGAGCGCTTGTAGCTGCCGCTACGCTTTCCGACCGGTATATTTCCGACCGTTTCCTTCCTGACAAGGCCATCGACCTGGTAGATGAAGCATGTGCGCTTATCAAGACAGAACTGGACTCCATGCCAGCAGAACTGGACGAATTGCAGCGCAAGATCATGCAGCTGGAGATCGAGGAGGCAGCGCTCAAGAAGGAGGAAGACCGACTGAGCAGGGACCGCCTTGGACATCTTCAGCAGGAGCTGGCTGAACTTCGGGAAGAATTCGCCGGGAAGAAAGCCCAGTGGGATAATGAGAAAGTCGGAGTAGAGCGGGTACAGAAGATGCGAGAAGAGATAGAACAGGTGAACAAGGATATCCAGAAAGCACAGCAGTCATACGATCTGGAAAAGGCGGCCGAGCTTCAGTACGGCAGGCTCCCACAGCTCAAAAAGCTGCTGGAAGAGGAAGAGGCTAAGATAAAGGATGAAGAACGTTCTCTTGTCCACGAAAGCGTGACCGACGAAGAGATTGCCAGAATCGTATCAAGATGGACCGGGATACCTGTCTCAAGGCTAAACGAAAGCGAGAGGAGCAAAACGCTTCATCTGGCGGATGAGCTTCATAAGCGTGTCATAGGCCAGGATGAAGGGGTGGAGCTTGTCACAGAGGCAATCATCCGCTCCAAAGCAGGCATCAAAGATCCAGGCAAACCGATAGGTTCCTTCCTGTTCCTTGGTCCTACAGGAGTCGGAAAGACAGAACTTGCGAAAGCGCTGGCGGAAAGCCTCTTCGATGACGAGAACAATATGATCCGTATCGATATGAGCGAATATATGGAGAAATATTCCGTGTCCAGGCTGATAGGAGCCCCTCCGGGATATGTAGGCTATGACGAAGGGGGACAGCTCACGGAGGCCGTCAGAAGGAAACCGTATTCTGTCGTCCTGTTTGACGAAGTAGAAAAGGCGCATCCGGATGTGTTCAATGTGCTGCTGCAGGTGCTGGATGACGGACGTATCACCGATTCCCAGGGGCGCACGGTAGACTTTAAGAATACGATTCTTATTATGACATCCAATATCGGCTCGGCCTATCTGCTGGACGGAATCGATGCAGACGGCAATATCAGCCAGGAGAGCCAGGACGCGGTGATGGACGACTTGAGGGCACATTTCCGTCCCGAGTTCCTGAACCGGCTTGACGAGATGATTATGTTCAAGCCACTGACGAAAGCTGATATCTACAGTATCATCGATCTGCTGACAGACGATGTGAATAAACGTCTTGCAGACAAAGAGATATCCATAGCTCTGACGGAGGCGGCGAAGAATCTCGTGGTGGAGGGCGGTTATGATCCTACCTACGGCGCAAGGCCTCTGAAGCGCTATCTGCAGAAGAATGTAGAAACGCTGGCCGCAAAGCTGATGCTTCAAGGAGATATTGGAGCGGGAGAGACGATCGTCATAGACGTGGAAGATGGAAAGCTCTCCGCAAGCACCCGGAAGAATCTCTTGTAAACGTATGTTCTGCATGATAGAATGAGGACAGCACAGGAGAAGGGATTCTCAGGGGAGGGCAGACCATGCGCCGTATCGTATTCCATATAGATGTCAACTCGGCCTATTTAAGCTGGACGGCAGTAGAACAACTAAAGAATGGTGCAGAGACAGACATCAGGACTATACCTGCCATTATCGGCGGAAACCAGGAGTCGCGCCATGGGGTAGTTCTGGCGAAGTCGCTACCTGCGAAGAAGTTCGGCATCCGCACAGGGGAACCTGTTGCGAATGCCCTTCGCAAGTGCGGCAACCTGCATATGGAGCCGCCCGACCATGCACTGTACCATGAGTACAGCAGCCGGCTGATGGAATATCTGCGGTCTTGTACGCCGGATATAGAGCAGGTCAGCGTGGATGAGTGCTATATGGATTTCACGGGGATAGCGGGACGGTTTGCCTCACCTGTAGCAGGCGCGCTGGAGATAAAGAATGAGATATGCAGGAGGTTCGGATTCACGGTCAATATAGGAATCTCCACGAACAAGCTGCTGGCTAAGATGGCCTCGGATTTTGAAAAGCCGGATAAGGTGCACACGCTATTTCCGGAAGAGATAGGGATAAAGATGTGGCCGTTGCCTGTCTGGGAACTATATATGGCAGGCCATTCGAGCGTGGAGACGCTTAAGAAGCTGGAGATACGTACGATAGGCAATATGGCGCAGGCAGATCCGGATATTCTGGAGCTTCATCTGAAAAGCCACGGAAGGAAACTGTGGGAATATGCCAATGGCATCGATAATTCAGAAGTGATAACAGAAAAGGTGGAGGCCAAAGGAATCGGCAATTCCACCACCCTGTCTAAGGATGTGGCGACGGAAGAGGAGGCCAGGAAGGTGCTGCTTGGACTTGCGGAAAGCGTAGGTGCAAGGCTGCGTGAAGCAAAACAGAAGGCAGGAATGCTCAGTGTGGAAATCAAATACTACAACTTTGAGACCGCGTCCCACCAGCGGCAGCTGGCAAAACCGACGAACAGCGACACGGACATCTACCACGCTGCGGCAGAGCTGTTCCGGGAACTTTGGACGAAAGTGCCGATCCGTCTGCTCGGCATACGGAGTTCGAAGCTCGTAAAGCAGGATGAGCCGGAGCAGCTGACCATATTCGACCTGCCAGTGGTACAGGACCGTGAAAAGGCAGACACGGATAGAGGTGCGAGACAGAAAAAGCTCGATAAGGCACTGGATGAGATAAAGAGAAAGTACGGGAAAGACGCGGTCCGGCGCGGACGTTTTCTTGAACCAGGAGATAACGGCTCTGGCAGCAGGTGACAATATATAAAGTAACAGTACAAAAATAATTATAATGCTGACATACAGATGTCATGTTTGTCGTGCTATGCTCTAACAAAAAGGAGCGTGTACAATATGATTGAATCAAGATGCGGGCTGCAGTGCAGTGAGTGCGGATACAGGGAACAGATGAGCTGCGGGGGCTGCAGCAGTATAGAGAAGCCATTCTGGGGAGATGCATGTCCGGTCAAATCGTGCTGTGAGGATAAGAGCCACGGACACTGCGGCCAGTGTAAAGAATTTCCGTGTGGCCTGCTGAACCAGTTTGCTTACGACAAAGAGCAGGGAGACGACGGAAAACGCATTGAACAGTGCAGGAAATGGAGCGTGGAGTAGAATCTTATGTATATTCTTTTTGAAATTATTGCAGGTGATGTGTTGACAAAAAAATAATCTATAGATATACTAATAAACATAAGAGCAGTTGCGAATTATATCTTTATAGTTTGTGGCTGCTTTTTTGTGTGTAAAATCAGGTTGTCCGGAATCATTTGTCGGACAGAGATTAAAGATAAGACCAGGAAAGAGAGGTAGACAAAGATGAAAAATATTAACTGGAGAGAAACAGGAATCGATATTCTGGTAGATATCGCGGCAGGTATGGTTATCGCTATAGGAGTGTATAATTTTGCCCTGAATGCTAACTTCCCTGTAGCCGGCTTCTCTGGAATCGCGATTATCATGTACCATCTTCTCGGTCTGCCAGTGGGGTTGGGCACGATTATACTGAATATCCCGGTAGCAATATTCTGTTATAAGTTCCTGGGGCGTAACTTCTTTCTGAAGTCACTGAAGTCTATGGTCATATCTTCTGTCTTTATGGATTACGTGGCCCCGCTTTTGCCTGTGTACGAAGGCAGCCGCCTGCTGGCGGCCCTGTGTATGGGGGTATTGTGCGGAATAGGCTATGCCATGATCTTCATGCGCGGCTCGTCCACAGGAGGGCAGGATTTCATCAGTGTTGCGATTAAGAAGGTAAGGCCGCATATGACGCTTGGAATCATCACGTTTGCCCTTGATATTATAACGATCATCCTGGGAAGCGTACTCGTGTTCAAAGACGTTGACGGGTTTATCTACGGTGTGATTGTCACCTACCTTATGGCCATCGTGATGGACCGGATCATGTACGGCATCGACGAAGGCAAGATGACATTCATCGTCACAGAACACGGCGACGATGTGGCAGAACAGATTGACGAGTACTCCGGAAGAGGATCTACGATACTGAAAGGAATGGGCAGCTACTCCAAAGAGAAGAAAGACGTCGTCATGTGTGCATGTAACAATAAGCAGATGTACACGATTAAGAAAATGGTGCATAAGATTGATCCGCAGGCATTTACGATAATAATGGAATCCAACGAAGTCGTTGGAGAAGGATTCAAAGAAGAGATTAAAGAATTGTAATTTAGAAATGTTGCTCCATGATCAGGTGGAGCAACATTTTATTCTATAGGAGCAGTCTGTACGCTGCACTGCCTATCATCCTTATTCTACATGCTCGTTTCGCCGGCGTATAGCTTCACCAGCTCGAGGATGATATCCACGCTCTTATCCATTCCTTCTACGGTGATGTGCTCATACGGGCCGTGATAGGCGTGTCCGCCGGTGCCGAGGTTCGGGCAGGGAAGCCCCTTGTAGCTGAGCTGGCAGCCGTCTGTGCCTCCGCGGATCGGCAGGATGATTGGTTCCACGCCCGCTTTTTCGCATGCTGCTTTCGCATTGTCGATGAGGTGCATGCATCCGTCAATTATCCCGGCCATATTCTTATACTGTTCTGTTATCGTCAAGCGGACCGTTCCTTCCCCCCACTTTTCATTCATATTCTTTTCGATGAGCCGCAGCGTGTTCTTGCGGGCCTCGAAGAAGTTCCCGTCATGGTCTCTGACGATGTAGCTGAGCTGTGCTGCGCCGCATTCCCCTGACATGCTGACCAGGTGGTAGAAGCCTTCATAGCCCTCGGTTCCTCTTGGCGTCTCCATGCCGGGCAGGAGCGAGTTGATTTCCATAGCGACCAGGCTTGCGTTGATCATCGTGTCCTTGCCGGAGCCCGGGTGCACATTGAATCCTTTGATATCGAACCGGGCTTTGCACGCGTTGAAATTCTCATACTGGATTTCGCCTTCCGTATCGCCGTCCAGCGTATATGCATATTCGGCACCAAAGTCTTCCACGTTAAAGTGGACGGCCCCTGTCCCAATCTCCTCGTCCGGTGCGAAGGCGATGCTGATTGGACCATGTGGAATGCCTTCATCACGCAGACGTTCAGCCATCGTCAGAATCTCTGCAATGCCTGCCTTGTCATCTGCCCCTAGAATGGTAGTCCCGTCGCTTGTGATAAGCGTACATCCTTTCAATCCTCTTAAATGTCCGAACGTATCTGCGCTCAGCACCCGGCCGCTGTCCCCAAGCATGAGATCTTCTCCGTCATAATCTTCCGTAATGACAGGCTTGATTTCATGGTCGCAGAAATCAGACACTGTGTCCATATGGGCGATAAATCCGATGGAGGTCCGTCCCTCATATCCCGGTGTCGCCGGTATCTTTCCGTACAGATAGCACTGGCTGTCGGTATGGACGTTGGCCAGGCCTAGTGCTTTCATCTCTTCTTCCAGTATCGCTGCCAGATGGAACTGGCACTGTGACGACGGCACAGTCTTGCTGTCCTCATCGCTCGGTGTACGTACTGCAACATACTTCAGCAGTCTTTCATAAGCTTTCAAAGTTTCATTCCCCTTTCAACAGTTTGACTCTATTGTAACGCAGATGAAGCCGGAAATCCACCCTTAGCTGACCGTGCACGCCTTTGTCGGCGGAGGGTATGGCATTTGAAAATATTTAATGTTATAATACCCTTGATGAGATTAAATCAGGAGGCAGGAAAAACATGATATTAACCGATTTATTGGAACGTTTAGAATATGAAGTTGTGCAGGGGAGCGATGTGGCGGAAGTAACCGAGCTTACGAACGACTCCCGCAAGGTAGTCCCGGGCAGCGTGTTTGTATGCATCAGCGGTGCTGTGTCAGATGGGCATGCATATGTAAAAGAAGTTGCGGAGAAAGGGGCGGCGGCAGTTGTCGTGGAGAAGCAGGTGGAAGCACCGGACTCCGTGACGGTCATACATGTGGACGATACACGCTATGCGCTGGCACTCATGTCCGCGGCATACTTCGGGTATCCGGCTGAGAAGCTCAAAGTAATCGGAATCACAGGCACGAAGGGAAAGACGACGACGACCTATATGGTAAAGTCCATACTGGAAGGCGTGGGACATAAGGTCGGGCTTATCGGGACGATTGAGGCGGTTATCGGGGATAAGACGATACCTGCAAGCAATACGACTCCAGAGTCATACACGATACACAAGTATTTTAAAGAGATGGTCGATGCCGGGTGTGACAGCGTCGTCATGGAAGTATCTTCCCAGGGGCTGATGCTGCACAGGACGGCGGGGATTCCGTTTGAAATCGGTATCTTCACGAATCTGGGCGAGGACCATATCGGACCGAACGAGCACAAGGATTTTGAGGACTACAAGCGCTGTAAAGGAATTCTGTTTACCCAGTGCAGGCTCGGAATCGCCAATGTGGATGACCGATGGTTCGAAGATGTATTCCGACATGCAACGTGCAGGACGGAGACATTTGGATTTTCTGAAAAGGCAGATCTTAGAGCCACGAGTGTCGAACACATTTCAAGGCCCGGATACCTGGGCGTCAGATATCATGTCGGCGGGCTGATGGATTTTGATGTGGAGATAGATATCCCAGGTAAATTCAGCGTCTATAATTCACTGACGGCGATTGCAGTATGCAGACATTTTAATGTTCCGGAGGAAGAGATCAAGAAGGCGTTGAAAGTGGCAAAGGTTAAGGGCCGGATTGAAATGGTCAAGGTGTCTGACGACTTTACATTTATGATAGATTATGCACACAATGCCATGAGCCTTAAGAGCCTGCTTGACACGCTGAGAGATTATGATCCGGGACGTCTTGTGACCGTGTTCGGCTGCGGCGGCAACCGTTCCAGGACGCGCCGTTTTGAGATGGGTGAAGTATCAGGGAGGCTTGCGGACTTTACCGTCATCACGTCCGACAACCCTAGGTTCGAGGAGCCGCAGGCCATCATCGACGATATCATAACCGGCATAGAGAAGACCGATGGAGCGTATATCGCCATCTGCGACAGGAAAGAAGCTATCCGGTACGCCATAGAACATGGGCGCGCGGGAGACGTCATCATACTTGCGGGCAAAGGCCATGAGACGTATCAGGAGATAAAAGGCGTGAAGTACGATATGGACGACCGGGTGCTCATTGCAGAAATACTGGAGGAGCAAGGCGCACATGTTCGCTGATATCATTGTCGACATTACCCATGAAAAACTGGACAGAGTATTCTGCTACCGGATTCCGGAGCAGCTCGAAGGGCAGCTGAAAGTCGGGACGGAAGTGGTCGTTCCTTTCGGCCGTGGCAACAAGGAGACGAGAGGGTATGTCACCGGACTGTCCGGGAAGACGGATTACGAGCTGTCCAGGGTGAAGGATATTATCCGGATTGCAGACGAGAGCGTAGCTATCGAATCCAGACTTGTCGCTCTGGCTGCTTGGATGCACGACCACTACGGCGGTACGATGATACAGGCGCTCAAGACCGTGCTTCCAATCAAGAGAAAAGAGCAGCCGAGAGAAAAGAGACGTGTGAGGCTCCTTCTTGGCGAGGAGGAAGGGAAGAAACAGCTGGACGTGTATCTCCATAAGAACCAGAAGGCGCGGGCACGTCTGCTGGCCGCCCTTCTGGATCAGCCGGAGCAGGAGTATGATCTGGTCACTAAGAAGCTGAACATCACGCTGACGGTGATAAGGGCTCTGGAAGAACAGGGGATACTTGCCCTTGAGTCCGAGCGGGAGTTCCGCAATCCGGTACGGCGCAGGACAGGAAAGCGGCAGGAAGTCGAATATACGCAGGAGCAGCGGAATGTCATCGAGACTTTCTGGGGAGACTATAAAGCAGGAATAAGGCGGACATATCTGTTATATGGCGTGACTGGAAGTGGCAAGACCGAAGTATACATGGAGATGATACACAGGGTCCTGCGGGAAGGGAGGCAGGCGATCGTGCTGATTCCCGAGATTGCGCTCACGTATCAGACCGTGATGCGTTTTTACGGGAGGTTCGGCGACCGGGTCTCAATCTTGAACTCCAGGCTCTCCCAGGGAGAACGGTACGATCAGATGGAGCGGGTCAAAGCCGGAGAGGTGGATGTGATGATTGGTCCCCGCTCCGCACTGTTTACACCATTTGCCAATCTGGGCCTGATCGTGATCGATGAGGAACATGAGCCGACATATAAGAGCGAGCAGGTTCCCAGGTACCATACGAGAGAAACGGCCATTAAGCGGGCTGAGATGGAGGGGGCCAGCGTCATGCTGGGTTCCGCCACTCCGTCACTTGAGTCCTTCTACCGCTGCCGTAACAAAGCATATACGTTACTGGAGCTCAAGAACAGGACGAAAAGCCTTGAACTGCCGGATGTGTATACGATAGATATGAGAGAGGAGCTTAGGGCCGGCAACCGCTCCATCTTAAGCGACCGGCTCAAAGAGATGACAGCTGCAAGGCTTGAACGGGGGGAACAGACGATGCTGTTCCTCAACCGCCGGGGATATGCGGGGTTCATTTCTTGCAGAGCGTGCGGATATGTAGTAAAATGTCCTCATTGCGACGTGTCGCTGTCATCGCACAGAGGCGGAAGGCTTGTATGCCACTACTGCGGGCATGAGGAGCCGGCAGTCAGCGCATGCCCTTCATGCGGATCCACATTCATAGGCGGGTTCCGGGCAGGGACGCAGCAGATAGAAGATATCGTTAAGAAGGCATTTCCCCAGGCGAGAGTCCTCAGGATGGATATGGATACGACGAGGGAGAAAGACGGACATGAGAAGATACTCGAGTCGTTTGCAGACGGGGACGCAGATATACTGATTGGTACCCAGATGATAGTAAAGGGGCACGATTTCCCGAATGTTACGCTGGTGGGCATTCTGGCTGCGGATATGTCATTATATTCCAATGATTACCGGGCGGGCGAACGGACGTTCCAGCTGCTGACACAGGCGGCAGGCCGGGCAGGGAGAGGAAGTGGAGGGGGAGAAGTCGTCATCCAGACGTACAGCCCCGACCATTACAGTATCCGTATGGCGGCAGAACAGAATTATGAAGGGTTTTATGAGGCTGAGATGGATTACCGGGAACTGATGGGCTATCCCCCGGTAGAACAGCTGCTTGCCGTGCTCATGACAGGACCGGATGAACAGCTGCTTGAGAAGGCGGCCGGCTATCTGAAAGAGTATGTCGTGCGGATAGACCGTACCGGAAGGCTTCAGGTAATCGGACCGGCGAGCCCATACGTGGGAAAGGTCAATGACGTGTACCGCAGGGTACTGTATATCAAAAGTGAAGAGTACCGCCTGCTCACGGAAGCGAAGAACAGGCTGGAACAATATATAGAGATTAACAGGGGATTTCAGACGATGAGGATTCAGTTCGACTTCAACCCTATGAATGTATTTTAAGGAGAGGAAAACATATGGCGACAAGAAAGATTCGGGAACTTGGTGAAGAAGTATTGACGAAGACATGCAAACCGGTAGATAAGCTGACGCTTCGTACGAAAGTGCTTATCAACGACATGTTTGACACGATGTACGAAGCGTACGGCGTAGGGCTGGCAGCGCCCCAGGTAGGGGTGCTCAAGCGGATAGTGACGATAGATGTGGGAGAGGGGCCGATCGTGCTCATCAACCCTGAGATCATCGAGACATCCGGCGAACAGACCGGGGAGGAAGGCTGCTTAAGCGTCCCTGGAAAATACGGTATCGTCACGAGGCCGGATTACGTCAAAGTAAGGGCGCTGGATGAAGATATGCAGGAGCGCGAGCTGGAAGGGACAGGGCTTCTGGCCCGTGCATTCTGCCATGAGATAGACCATCTGGATGGGAACATGTATGTAGGGCTCACGAAAGACGGGCTGCATGACGTGGGAGCCGAGGAGGAAGAATAAGATGAGGATTATATTCATGGGAACGCCGGACTTTTCTGTCGGTACGTTTGAATCGCTGATTGCAGCAGGGCATGATATCGTACTTGCGGTTACGCAGCCCGACAAGCCGAAGGGCAGGGGAGGGAAGATGCAGTATTCTCCTGTGAAAGAGAAGGCGCTTCAACATGGCATACCTGTATTCCAGCCCAAGAAGGTGCGGGAGGCAGCGTGCATCGACAAGCTTCGCGCATATGAGGCGGACATCATGGTAGTCATCGCGTTTGGGCAGATACTGCCGAAAGAGATACTGGAGATGACCCGGTTTGGCTGCGTCAATGTACATGCGTCACTGCTCCCGAAGTACAGGGGAGCAGCGCCGATACAGTGGGCGGTCATCAACGGAGAAAGGGTGTCCGGTGTTACGACGATGCAGATGGATGAGGGGCTTGACACTGGTGATATGATTATGAAGACCGAAGTGACGCTGGATGATAAAGAGACCGGAGGCAGCTTGTTTGATAAGCTGTCTGAGGCAGGCGCCAGTCTCTGCGTGAAGACGTTAGAGGCTCTGGAAGAGGGTACCGCTGTCTTTGAAAAGCAGGGGGAGACTACGACAGAATATGCCCGTATGCTTCATAAGGATATGGGCAGCATCGACTGGAAGAACGACGCGCAGACGATTGAACGGCTGATTCGCGGCCTGAATCCATGGCCCAGCGCGTATACCAAGTGGGACGGCAAGGTGATGAAGCTGTGGGAGGCGGATGTCGTCTTGCAGAACAGCAAGGACGAGCCGGGAACCGTCGTGTCGGTAGAGAAAGACAGTTTCTGCGTGCAGACGGGCGACGGTCTGCTTAAAGTGCGTTCTCTCCAGATTCCCGGGAAGAAACGGATGGAGGCAGACGCCTTTTTGAGGGGCTATAAGATAGAAGAAGGCTGTGAACTTGGTTAAAAAGTGTTAAAATTTTATGAAGAACCGCTATTTTTCCTCTTTTTCATATATAATAGCTAGTATACATGTAAAAGGAGGCTAATAAATGATATATCCAATGATGTATTTCGATCCGACGTACTTTTTAGTTATCATCGGCGTCATCATCTGTCTAATAGCGTCGGCAAAGATGAATGCCACATTTAATAAATATTCCCGCGTCCGCAGCCATACAGGGATGACTGGAAGGGATGCGGCAGAACATGTGCTCAGGGGAGCGGGAATCTATGATGTGAAGGTGGAGCATGTCTCGGGCAACCTGACGGACCACTACGACCCGAGAAGCAAAGTGTTAAGGCTTTCTGATGCGACATACAATTCCCCATCTGTCGCAGCCATCGGCGTGGCTGCGCATGAGTGCGGCCATGCGATACAGCACGCGGAAGGGTATGCGCCACTTACGCTGCGAGGTGCCCTTGTTCCTGTGGCGAATTTTGGAAGTGCTATTGCATGGCCTCTTATACTGATAGGCCTGCTCATAAACAGCAGCTCTTCAGCACTGCTGCTCAACCTTGGCATTATCGCATTTTCTCTGGCGGTACTGTTCCAGCTTATAACGCTGCCGGTAGAATTTAACGCATCCAGAAGGGCAATCAGGCTGCTCGGAAGTACAGGCCTGCTGTACGAAAGTGAAGTTGCCGATACGAAGAAGGTGCTGACAGCCGCGGCCCTGACTTATGTAGCCGGAGCTGCCTCTGCAATATTGCAGCTGTTGAGAATACTCGTTCTCACAGGAGGAAGAAGAAGCGATTAATCCATATGAGGGGGAATACAATATGGCATCATCGGTAAATGAAAGAGAACTGATACTGGACACATTGCTGCAGATTACGAGGGAAGGCGAATACTGTCATATCGCACTGCGCAATGTGCTGGAGAAGTACCAGTATCTGGACAAGAAGCAGCGTGCGTTTATCACAAGGGTGATAAACGGCACGCTGGAACATCTCATAGAAATAGACTATATAATCAACCAGTTTTCCAAAGTAAAAGTGAACAAGATGAAGCCGGTCATCTGCGCAATCATAAGAAGTGGCGTCTATCAGCTGAAATATATGGACAGCGTGCCGGACAGCGCGGTGTGCAATGAAGCTGTAAAGCTTGCCGAAAAGAGAGGGTTTTCAAGCCTTAAGGCGTTCGTGAACGGCGTATTGCGCAATGTCAGCCGCAATATCAATAAGATCGGCTATCCGAAAGATTACATAGAACACATGTCGGTCAGGTATTCCATGCCAAAGTGGATCCTTGAACAATGGCTTGAGCGGTATGGAGAAGATAATGTACTCGTCATGGCAGAAGACTTCCTGAAAGAGAAGCCGCTGACGATCCGGTTCAACCCCGATCGTATCAGCAGGGAAGAGCTGGAACAGATGCTGAGGGAAGAAGGGGTCCGCACGGAGGAGATACCGGATTTTCCTGCGGCGCTTCATCTATACGGATATAACTATCTCGGAGGGCTTGAGAGCTTCCGCAAGGGCTATTACTATGTACAGGATATCAATTCTATGCGGACAGTTCACTGGGCGGCCCCTAAAAAGGGCGATACGGTGATAGATGTGTGCGCCGCACCGGGCGGCAAAGCCCTGCATATGGCAGAGAGGCTGCACGGAACCGGCCATGTGGAGGCGAGGGACTTGTCTGGCTACAAGGTAACCCTCCTGGAAGATAATATAGAGCGCAGCGGCCTTAAGAATATCGAAGCGGTGAAATGGGATGCTACGGTTCTTGACAGATCTGCTGTGGGTTCCGCCGATATCGTGATTGCGGATCTGCCGTGCTCGGGGCTCGGCGTGATTGGAAAGAAGCCTGACCTTAAGTATAAGATGACAGAGGAGATGCAGACGGAGCTGGCAAAGCTTCAGAGGAAGATGCTGTCGGTTGTACAGAATTATGTAAAACCGGGCGGAAAGCTCGTGTACAGCACATGCACGGTCAGCTGGACAGAAAATGAAGGGAATGCAAGGTGGTTTAAAGAAGCGTACCCTGCGTTCGGCCTTGTACGGGAAAAACAGATGATTCCCGGTCTGGATGAAGGGGACGGATTTTACATAGCGCTTTTCCAGAAGGAGAACCATGGATAAAAAGGATATTTGTTCGTATGATTACGTACAATTGAAGAAAGAGATTGAGGCGATAGGAGAAAAGAGCTTTCGGAGCAGGCAGATATATGAATGGCTCCACGTCAGGCTGGCGGACAGTTTTGAAGAGATGACCAATCTATCAAAAAAGCTGAGGGAACAGCTTGATGAGAAGTATGAGATACGGAAAGTGATGCCGGTGGAACATCAGGTATCCAGCGTGGATCCGACGGAGAAGTTCCTGTTTGAACTTCAGGACGGCAATATGGTGGAGAGCGTTCTTATGCGTTATAATTACGGGAATTCCGTCTGCATCTCATCGCAGGCAGGCTGCCGTATGGGGTGCCGTTTCTGCGCGTCCACGCTGGACGGTCTTATGAGGAACCTGACCCCATCCGAGATGCTCCGGCAGATATATCAGATTCAGAAGAGGATTGGGGAGCGCATTTCCAATGTGGTCGTGATGGGGACGGGCGAGCCCCTGGACAATTATGAGAACTTTGTCCGGTTCATACGCATGGTCAGCGATGAACATGGCCTTCATATCAGCCAGAGAAACATCACCGCCTCCACATGCGGCATCGTGCCGAACATGAGGAGGCTGGCAGAAGAAAATCTCCAGATTACGCTGGCGCTGTCGCTGCATGGATCCACCCAGGAGAAGCGGAAGGCCCTCATGCCTGTGGCGAATAAGTACAGCCTGACGGAAGTGCTTAATGCATGTGACTATTATTTTGAAAAGACAGGCCGCAGAATTACGTTTGAATACAGCCTCGTACATGGGGTGAACGACGGACCTGAGGATATAAGAGAACTGACGGGGATACTGAAGCACCGGAACTGCCATCTGAACCTGATTCCCGTGAACCCGATAAAGGAGCGTGATTTTGTCCGTCCGGACAGTAAAAATGCCCTTGAATTTAAAAATAAACTTGAAAAAAACGGAATTAATGTTACTATAAGAAGGGAAAGAGGCTCGGATATAGACGGGGCCTGCGGACAGCTTCGCAGACGTCACGCTGCGGGCAATAAGGGAGAATCAGATGAAGATATATGCGATGACTGATGTGGGAAGAAAGCGCGAAGTCAATCAGGACTATGTATATGTGACGGATAAGCCCATAGGGCCGTTTCCGAATCTGCTGGCGGTGGCCGATGGAATGGGCGGACACAAGGCCGGCGACTTTGCGTCCAAATATACGGTCACGGTGCTGAGGAAAGAGCTGGAGCAGACGTCTATCGACCGTCCCGAGGAGATACTGCGGGGGATAGTGGCGACAGCGAACAACAAGCTGATAGAAGCCGCTGCCACTGATGTAAAGCTGGAAGGAATGGGTACGACGCTGGTGGCGGCCACTGTGGTAGGCAATACATTATATTTTGCCAATGTAGGGGACAGCCGCCTGTATCTGATCAATGAGAAAATACGGCAGCTGTCCAAGGACCATTCTCTCGTGGAGGAGATGGTAAGGCTTGGAGGAATCAAGGAAGAAGAAGCCAAGAATCATCCGGACAAGAACATAATTACGAGGGCCATCGGCGTGAAGCCGGATGTAGAAGCAGATGTATATGAGTACCGTCTGAAAAAGGGGGACACAATACTGATGTGTACAGACGGGCTTAGCAATATGGTGGAAGACGAAGATATGTTTGACATCGTGAAAGGTTCAAGAGATATTGTGGAAGCGGTGCAGATGTTGATTGAAAAGGCAAACAGTAATGGCGGGAGAGATAACATAGGGGTTGTTATGGCGGAGCCACTTTCAGATGAGGTGAGTACATGGTAAAGGATGGAATTTATTTAGGAAAACGTTATGAGGTGCTTAGCAAGATTGGTGCCGGGGGGATGGCCGATGTCTATAAAGGCAAGGACCATATGCTCAATCGCTACGTGGCAATCAAGGTATTAAAGAAAGAATATAAAGAAGATGACAACTTTGTCCGCAAGTTCCGCTCGGAAGCCCAGGCGGCAGCCGGACTTATGAATCCTAATATCGTCAATGTATACGATGTGGGCGAGGACCGGGGCCTGAACTATATGGTCATGGAACTGGTAGAAGGGATTACGTTAAAAGATTATATAGAGAAGAAGGGGAGACTGTCCCACAAGGAAGTGATAAGCATTGCGATACAGATGTGTACCGGAATCGGAGCGGCCCATAATGCCCATATTATCCACCGTGACATAAAGCCCCAGAATATTATCATATCCAGGGACGGCAAGGTCAAGGTAACCGACTTCGGCATCGCCAAGGCGACCACATCCAACACGATCAGCTCCAATGCGATGGGTTCTGTGCATTACACATCCCCCGAGCAGGCCAGGGGTGGTTTCAGCGATGCCAAGAGCGATGTCTATTCGATTGGTATCACGTTATTTGAGATGGCTACGGGAGAAGTGCCTTTTGACGGGGAATCCACAGTAGCTGTCGCCATCAAGCATCTGCAGGAAGAGATTACGCCGCCATCCGAGATCGTACCGGACATTCCGTACAGCCTGGAACAGATTATCCTGAAGTGTACGCAGAAAAACGCGGAAAGAAGATACGGCAGTACGACTGAGCTCATCCAGGACCTGAAGCGCTCGCTGGTAGATCCGGATGGGGACTTTGTCGTTATTCCGCCGCTTCGCAATGCGGACACGGTCATCATCACTGACGAAGAGCTGGATGACATACGCAGTTCTTACGACGATGAGGATGACGAAGATGGCTATGAATATGATGACGACGAATACGATGATGACGAATACGACGACGATGAATATGGCGACGGCGAGTATGATGAGGACGAGTACGATGATGAATATGATGAGGAAGGGGCCGGTGCGAGACGGGGAAGAAAAGGGAAGAATTCCGATGAAGTAAATCCGAGGATGAACAAGATTATGAAGATCCTGACAATCGTGGTCGTGGTAATCATCGTCTTTATCCTGATATTCACGATTGGAAAGGCTGCGGGTATCTTCAAGTTCGGGCCGAAGATCAATACAGAGGAAACCGATACCGGCAAAGTCAAAGTCCCTGATATCGTCGGCATGACGGAGGAGGATGCGAAGGCAGCGCTTAAGAAAAAAGGCCTTGGCATGAAAGTCGTGGCCCGCAAAGAGTCGAAGAAGTATGAGAAGGGTACGATTAGCGAGCAGAAGACGGAGGCCGGCAAGAAAGTCAAGAAGAATTCAACCGTAGAAGTAGTGGTAAGCTCTGACCTTGTAGGGGATGAGATAACCGTGCCGGACGTCAGCGGCATGAGTGAAGCAGATGCCCAGAGGGCGCTTGAAGATGAAGGGCTGAAGGTCGGCAGTTCAGAATTCGTCTTTGACGACAATGTGGCGGAAGGCGATGTCATCGGAACGACTCCTTCCGCCAATGCGAAGGTGACAAAAGATACCGAGATAATCATGAAGGTAAGCAAAGGATCCGAGAGGAAGACCGTGCCGGATATCCGCGGCATGAGCGAGAGCGCGGCCAGAGATGCCCTTGCGAATGCAGGCCTGTCGGCCGGCACCGTGACATACGATTATAATGACAGCGTGGAAAAAGGAAATGTCGTATCACAGAGCCTGAACGGCGGCAAGAAGGTGTCCAAAGGCACGGCGGTAGACTTTGCGGTCAGCAATGGCAAGAAGCCGGAAGAGAAGATAAGCGTCCCGGGCGTCACCGGAGTATCGGAGAACAATGCCAGACAGCTTATCAGCAATGCAGGACTGTCCGTGGGCACGGTCACGTACCAGCCAAATAACAATGTGGGTGCAGGGATTGTCGTGAGCTGTGACCCAGGTGTCGGGAGCAGTGTCTCTAAGGGGACCAAAATCAACCTCGTCATCAGCACCGGACCTCAGCAGCAGCCTCCGGCAGAAAACCCTGACGGCGGAGAGACGGAGTAACAGTGAAATGTGAAGCCAGACAAGGAAGAGCATGAGAGGAAAGATAATAAAAGGAATTGCCGGATTCTACTACGTTCACGTAGTAGAATCCGGTGTTTATGAGTGTAAGGCGAAAGGCATCTTCCGGAAAGAGAAGATAAAGCCTCTTGTAGGAGATGACGTAGAGATAGAAGTTCTGAACGGGCAGGAAAAGACGGGTAACATAGAGACGGTATATCCGCGGCGCAATGAACTTGTAAGGCCGGCCGTGGCTAATATCGACCAGGCGCTGGTCGTCTTCGCCGTTACCAGGCCGAGTCCGCATTTTAATCTGCTGGACAGATTCCTGGTGATGATGCAGAGCAAGGACATACCAGTCATCCTCTGCTTCAATAAGGAGGATATCGCGACGGATCCTCAGATCAAAGAGCTGAGAGAGATATATGCAAGGTGCGGCTGCCCGCTTCTGTTCACAAGCGCACGGTCCGGGCAGAACCTGGATCAGCTGGGGGAAGTGCTGAAGGGCAGGACGACTGCGATTGCAGGTCCGTCAGGAGTAGGCAAGTCCTCTATCATCAATATACTGCAGCCTGAGGCGAACATGGAGACCGGGGCAATCAGCAGCAAGATAGAACGGGGGAAGCATACGACCAGGCATACAGAACTGTTTCCGGTGGGAGATGACGCTTATATCATGGACACTCCCGGCTTTAGCTCCCTGTATGTGAATGATTTTGAAAAAGAGGAGCTGAAACGGTATTTTCCTGAGTTTGCTCCTTTTGAAGGGACATGCCGGTTTCACGGGTGCGACCATATCCATGAGCCGGGCTGCGGTGTAAAAGAGGCTCTGGAAAAGGGGCTGATTCACCAGGTCCGTTATAAAAGCTATATGGAAATGTATGAGGAACTGAAGAATAAGAGGAGGTACTGATTTATGGATTATATTCTGGCGCCGTCCATTCTGGCGGCTGATTTTGCCGTGCTGGGCGAAGAGATGAGGCGTACGGCGGACAATGGGGCAAGATATCTGCACTTTGATGTGATGGACGGAATGTTTGTGCCGAGCATCTCATTTGGCATGCCGGTCCTAAAGTCTATCCATGAGGTGACAGAGCAGGTGATGGATGCGCATCTTATGGTACAGGAGCCTGTGAGGTATGTCGAGGATTTCAGGGATGCGGGGGCCGATATCGTGACGGTCCATCTCGAGGCCTGCGAAGATGTAGGCGCTACACTTAAGAAGATCAAAGAGTGCGGGATGAAGGCAGGCCTGTCCATCTGCCCGGAGACCGGGGCCTGTGCGGTCGAAGAGTATATCCCAGACATCGACATGCTGCTTGTGATGAGCGTGCATCCTGGATTTGGAGGACAGAAGTTTATTCCTGAGTCTCTCACTAAGATCAGAGACATCCGGAACATGGCAGTGGAACAGGGCAGGGACCTGGATATCCAGGTGGACGGCGGCATCTATCTGAGCAATGTGCGTGAAGTGCTGGACGCCGGCGTGAACATAATCGTTGCCGGTTCTGCCATATTCAAAGGAGACCCGGAAAAGAATACAAGGGAATTTATGGAGATATTAAAAAGCTATGAGTAAGAAGATTGTGATTGTGAGCGGTGGTGAACTTAATGAACAGCTGGCATTATCCTATCTGGACGAAGAAAGCGGCAGCTATGTGATAGGTGTGGATAAGGGCATGGAATTTTTGTATAGCCACCAGATCGCGCCGGATTATATCGTTGGGGACTTTGACAGTGTAAAGCCTGAGATAGCAGAGTATTACCGCACGCAGACGAATGTGCCGGTAAGAGAATTCAACCCGGTGAAGGACGCATCCGATACAGAGATTGCAGTGAGACTTGCAATGACGCTCGGTGGGAAAGAGCTGATTATCCTTGGGGCTACCGGCGGACGCATCGACCATCTGTGGGCGAACGTGCAGACGCTAACCGTACCTTTTAAGGCCGGCGTCAAAGCATATATTATTGATACGCAGAATCGGATCAGCCTTATCGGCGGGGAGACGCATCTGAAAAAGGAAGAAGCGTACGGGCCTTACTTTTCCGTGTTCCCGCTTGGCGAGACCGTGTATGGATTTAACATCACCGGAGCAAAATATCCGTTGAAGGACCATACGCTGACCCCGTATGACAGCCTTTGCGTCAGCAATCAGATAGACGCTGAGGAAGTGGTAATCGAGTTTGGCGGCGGCACGGTCATACTTATGGAGACAAGAGACAGCAAAGGGGCCTGACCCTTTAGAGGAGGGGTCAGGCCCCTCTTAAAAATAGATGCAAAGAGAGGATATGACAGATGAAGTTAGGAATTGTAGGATTACCTAATGTCGGAAAGAGTACATTATTTAATTCATTGACAAAGGCAGGCGCAGAATCGGCCAACTACCCGTTCTGCACGATAGACCCGAATGTAGGGGTCGTGACAGTACCGGACGAGAGGCTGAACGTGCTTGGGGAGATGTACCACACGAAGAAGATCATTCCGGCTGCTATAGAGTTTGTAGACATCGCAGGACTTGTCAAAGGGGCTTCCAAAGGTGAAGGGCTCGGCAACCAGTTCCTTGCAAATATACGCGAAGTGGATGCGATTGTGCACGTTGTCCGCTGCTTTGAGGACGGCAACATCGTGCACGTTGATGGAAATATAGACCCTCTGCGGGATATTGAGACAATCAATCTGGAACTTATCTTTTCCGACCTGGAGATTCTGGAGAGAAGAATATCCAAGACGGCCAAGGTCGCCAGAAATGACAAAACGGCGGCAAAAGAGCTTGTGCTTCTGGAAAAGATAAAGGCGCATCTGGAAGATAACCGGCTGGCTAAGACATTTGACGGCGCAGAGGATGACGAAGAGGAGGAGTGGCTGAAAAGCTATAATCTTCTCACTTACAAGCCTGTCATATACGCTGCGAATGTAGCGGAAGACGACCTGGCGGATGACGGGGCCTCTAACGCAGGAGTTCAGGCGGTCCGTGAGTACGCCTCAAAAGAGGAGAGCGAGGTATTTGTCGTCTGTGCCCAGATAGAGCAGGAGATAGCGGAGCTGGATGACGAGGAAAAGAAGATGTTCCTCGAGGAGCTTGGCCTGGAGGAATCCGGTCTGGAAAAATTGATTAAGGCGAGCTACAGGCTTCTTGGCCTGATTAGCTATCTGACGGCAGGAGAGCCGGAAGTGCGGGCCTGGACGATAACGGAGGGGACGAAGGCGCCTCAGGCGGCAGGCAAGATCCACACGGATTTTGAACGAGGGTTCATCCGTGCCGAGGTAGTCTCCTATGATGACCTGATGGCGTGCAAGAGCCATGCGGCTGCCAAAGAAAAAGGACTGGTCAGGCTGGAAGGAAAAGATTACGTTGTCAAGGACGGAGATATCATGCTGTTCCGGTTTAACGTATAAGAGGGAAGAGGGGATTATAAATGCACAGGACGATTGACTTTCCTAATATTGGAATTCATCTGAAGTCTGTCGGAGACCACATAACGGTATTTGGATTTGATATAACTTATTATGGCATGCTTATTGGTCTGGGAATTCTGGCAGGCATATTTATTGCTGCCGCTGAGGCGAAGCGGAGCGGGCAGAATTCGGAAGACTATTTTGATCTGGCTATCTATGCCGTCATATTTTCCATTATCGGGGCCAGGATTTATTATGTCATATTTTCATGGGATATGTATAAGGACGACCTGCTCAGCATCTTCAACACGAGGCAAGGCGGGCTAGCCATATACGGAGGCGTGATTGCCGCTGTCATCACGGTAATCATATACGCTCGTATTAAAAAGATGTCGGCCCCTCTTATCTTTGATACCGCAGGGCTTGGCCTTGTGGCAGGGCAGATGATTGGCCGATGGGGCAACTTTTTCAACAGAGAGGCATTCGGGGAATATACGAATAACCTGTTAGCCATGAAGCTGCCGGTTGATGCTGTGCGAGGCTCGGATATTACGGAACTTATGCGCAAGCATATGGAACAGGTCGACGGCGTCTCATATATACAGGTACATCCTACCTTCTTATATGAGTCGCTCTGGTGCCTGATGGTTCTTGTCATCATGCTCATATACCGCAAATATAAAAAGTTCGACGGTGAAGTGTTCCTCATCTACCTGCTCGGATATGGTGTCGGACGGGCCTGGATCGAGGGCCTGCGCACCGACCAGCTGCTGCTTCCGGGAGTGGGGTGGCCGGTGTCCCAGGTGCTGGCAGGGATAATCGCTGTCGTATCGTTAGGGCTGATTATCTATAAACGCTACAAAATCAGGCAGGAGACAGAGAGGGAACAGAGATGACAAGTCTGAGTACGCTTTGCTACATGGAACGTGATGGCAAATATCTGATGCTTCACAGGACGGTGAAGGAAAATGATGTCAACAAAGACAAGTGGATTGGCGTTGGCGGGCATTTTGAGGCAGATGAAAGCCCTGAGGAATGCCTGCTCAGGGAAGTGCGGGAGGAGACCGGCTATACGCTGACATCTTACAGATTCCGTGGTATCGTCACTTTCGTGTCAGGAAATGGTGTGACAGAGTACATGTCCCTGTTTACCGCAGACGGTTTTGAAGGGGAGCCGATACCTTGTGATGAAGGGGATCTTGCATGGGTTGATATTGAGGACGTCTGGAGCCTGAACATATGGGAAGGCGATAAGATTTTTTTCCGGCTCATGGATGAACGGGAACAGTTCTTCTCGCTTAAGCTCGTGTACGACGGTCATGACAGACTTATATCAGCTTCTCTTGACGGCAGGCCGATGGAACTGTTCGACGTCCGTAACCCGGACGGAAGTCCGTCCGGAATCGTAAGAGAGCGGGGCATCGTCCATCGGGAGGGAAGCCTCCATGCAACAGCCCACATATGGGTCGTGCGGGAGAATGACAAAAGTGGATATGATGTGCTGCTTCAGAAGAGAAGCGCATGCAAAGACTCAAATCCCGGCTATTATGATATCTCTGCAGCCGGCC
Source organism: Extibacter sp. GGCC_0201 (assembly GCF_017566055.1). Taxonomy (NCBI): domain Bacteria; kingdom Bacillati; phylum Bacillota; class Clostridia; order Lachnospirales; family Lachnospiraceae; genus Extibacter; species Extibacter sp. GGCC_0201. Next base: position 92,503 of record NZ_JABFCH010000016.1, read on the forward strand.
ATCTTCCGGCGGGGGACGATTACCTCCCCTCTGCGGTCCGAGAGCTTGCAGAAGAGCTTGGAATCACGGCAGTGGAAGAGGAGCTTCAATACGTCGGCATCCACCACGGAGGCTTTGAAGATGTGTTCTACGGCAAGCCGTTCAAAGATGATGAGCTGAGCGCCGTCTATGTGTACAGCAGGCCGGTACAGGCGGATAAGCTGCAGCTGCAGGAATCCGAGGTTGAAGAGGTAATATGGATTGACTACGAAGAATGCAGGAAAAGGATTGCGGATGGTACGCTTAAGAGCTGTATCTATGCAGATGAGTTCGAGATGGTTGGAAAATATCTCGGTGTTCTCTGAATTTAAGTAATGTATACGCCGATGGGGGCGTATGGAGCACTCTGCTGGGTCGTGTAAGATAAAGTGTGTAATTAAGAAACTAATCTAATTGCACACTTT
>NZ_JABFCH010000167.1:0-223 GCF_017566055.1 Extibacter sp. GGCC_0201
TTCAACAGTTTACCACTAGAAATATTAAAGAATGGATTATTTTCTCCACGACGGTCATAAGCATTGTCTGTCAGATGTTCCATAAACAACATACCATGATAAGACCAAAAGTCCGAAACACTATATTCCAAACCATTTGTAATACTACCTCTATATAAGGAAGTTAAAGCTAATTCGGCATTCTTATCATCAGTCCAAAAATTATCTTCCGACAAATCTGTCA
>NZ_JABFCH010000168.1:0-223 GCF_017566055.1 Extibacter sp. GGCC_0201
TTACAGCCTTCTCTAAAGCCTCAATATCCATCTTAAACATCAAATCACCTCTGTGCAATATTATAGCATAAAAAAAGAGAGAGGGGTAGCAAACCGCTACACCCCCTTTTTTATCTCTTACACAGCCTGTATGTACTTCACAACAACACTGTCTTTCATTCCCCACAAGAGCAACACTAAGACTTCCCAAAAATCCTCAAGGTCTGCCATAGAGGGCATTGTT
>NZ_JABFCH010000169.1:0-223 GCF_017566055.1 Extibacter sp. GGCC_0201
TGGTAAACGGATTGGGGATAGACCTGCCATTACCCATTTATAAGGCATCGGTCGCCCGATACCTTTCTGCTGCCCAAAAGAAGGACGGAGCCGGGGTCTGCGGTGCGCGCTTTCGGCTTTGCCCTGCCGCTTGGGTGCAAAGGTAGGGTGTTTTCCAAGTCTGAAATACGGCTCAAAAACGCCACAAGCTGCCACGACAGCGCCAAATGCTGCCACGCAAGTG
>NZ_JABFCH010000170.1:0-223 GCF_017566055.1 Extibacter sp. GGCC_0201
TGGCCGCCTGATAAGCCCATCGGAACCGCCCAGGAAGTGGCCTGTCTCCTGTGGAATTATGAAAATAAGGATTTGGAAATTATGCTTTTACAGTGGCTGAATGTCATTGATGATTTGAAAATTTACTGCAATGAAGACGGGCCGTCGGATCGGTTCCATGATTTGTTATTAAAGAAAGGAAGGTAAGAAGCATGAAAGAGATAACAGTTAAAAGAGTTGCGCC
>NZ_JABFCH010000171.1:0-223 GCF_017566055.1 Extibacter sp. GGCC_0201
CGTTCGGTTCCGGTGCGACGCTCTACGTCCGCCCGCTCATGATCGCCACGGGCGACGTCATCGGCGTGAAGCCTGCCGACGAGTACCAGTTCCGTATCCTCGTTACGCCCGTGGGTCCGTACTTCAAGGGTGGCGACACCACCGTCAAGCTGTGCGTTTCCAAGTACGATCGCGCTGCCCCGCATGGTACCGGCAACATCAAGGCTGGCCTCAACTACGCCAT
>NZ_JABFCH010000172.1:0-222 GCF_017566055.1 Extibacter sp. GGCC_0201
CAGAGTGGGAATGGATCGATGACACACATTGCAGATTCAAACTTCGTGATGATGTAACGATGACGGACGGAACTTTGCTGGAAGCAGAGGATGTTGTATATGACTGCAACGAGCTGTGGGTAGGATTAAATGCGACAAACGATATTGGCAAGTACCTTGTCGGAGCGACGGCAGAGGATGAACATACAGTCGTAATCGAGTTCAATACAGCTGCACCGGATT
>NZ_JABFCH010000173.1:0-222 GCF_017566055.1 Extibacter sp. GGCC_0201
GACTTGTCAATGCGGTTTACACACAGGAGGAACTGATGCCGGCAGCGAAGAAACTGGCTGCGGGCATTGCGAAGAATGCTCCTATTGCTGTGAGAAATTCTAAGAAAGCGATGAACGAAGGACTTCAGGTTGATATGGATCAGGCAATTGTCATCGAGGAAAAGGTATTCGGTGACTGCTTCGAGACAGAAGATCAGAAAGAAGGCATGACTGCTTTTCTCG
>NZ_JABFCH010000174.1:0-222 GCF_017566055.1 Extibacter sp. GGCC_0201
TGACACCCCTGACACAAATTGATAGCTGCCAGGTAGAGATAAGGTGTTATGGTTCTCGGGTGCAAGTCAGGCTGGATGACGTGTGTAGATGCGAATCTGGCCTCCCCATGCGGGCGCGCGCTGAGCGTCCGCCGCAGTGCGGAGGCCGCGGCGCAGGCGTCCATCCTGGGGCAGATGCGTATTTCGGGGAGGTGCGCCAACATGAGCAAACGAGTCCGGGTC
>NZ_JABFCH010000017.1:0-92282 GCF_017566055.1 Extibacter sp. GGCC_0201
GACGGAGGTTTTTTAAAAAACCTCCGTCCCCAACCGGCATTTGACCTGTCCCCGAATGAAATCAAGGCTTATTTAGATGTACTTCCAAACCCTCCGTTGCGGGTTCCGGTCGCATCGTCATCCATCGTGATTCCGTATTCGACGAATATTCCCTGCATGAATCCGGCGCCTGCCTCAAGCTCTACTATTTTTTCTTCATTCGTATCATTTGTTATTTTCGCAAAAATATGCCCTTCATTGTCAGAATAGAAGTAATCGCTGTCTATGATGCCGACCGTATTGTTGAGCTGCAGCCTGAATTTAAACCCAAGCCCGCTTCTTGGATAGCATTTCAGCACCCAGTTTTCCTGCATCTCTACACGGACTCCTGTCGGTATCTTCACTGTTTTTCCCGGATGGAGCACGACTGGTACCGGAGTAAAAAAGTCATATCCGGCCGAACCTGCTGTCGCCCTCTCAGGCAGACGGACCGAATCATACACCTCCTGTATCTCGCTGTCTTCAATTGCTCCGAATGTATCTCTGAAATCTGCCTTAAACTGTTCAAAACTAACTTTGTGGAACTGTGCAACTCTTTTAGCCATGTAACACTATCTCTCCTGTCTTCTTCGTATTTTTCACGTCGATAACCAGCTGGTTGGAGCTTCCCTTCCAGTGGAGCGTGCTGTCTTTTTTGTCTTCCATATACTCCCCGTCCACAAGCACGTCCACGTAATCCATCACTTCCAGGTCTTTGACTTCTTCCCAGACGCTGCCTGTGTAGAGCCAGATCGTCTTATCTGGATACCTCTTCCTGATCTCGCATGCCAGAGCCGTTATATCCGCAATATTTGCCTCATGGAGCGGGTCGCCTCCCGAGAAGGTTACCCCATTTACATAATCTCTGTCCAGCTCTTCAAATATCTCTTTCTTTGCACCTTCATCAAATATGAGACCGTCATCCGGGTTCCACGTCACCTCATTGTGGCATCCTTTACAGCCGTGTGAACATCCGGAAACCCATAATACAACGCGCAGTCCGTCACCATTGAGCATGTCATCTTTCGTAATATTATGATACCGCATCTTCTACATACTTTTCCTTTCTGCTATTTCTGCCATCTTGGCCTCGTTGAGACGAGTGTCCCCCTTTACTCTTGAGTAGGAAAGATACCCGTTCATACGATCTATCTTCGTCAGGTTCTTGCTGCCGCATACGGGGCAGACATCCATGGACAGCTCCTCGTGTCCACAGTCGTCGCAGTAAGACAGAGACAAGTTCACACCTTCATAGAATCCCTTCTCCATGGCACGCCTGACGAGTGCCCTTATGGCTTCTTTATTGTAATTGACCGGATATTTTACATACTGTATCTTTCCGCCGTTGCTCAGGTCCCAGAAGCGCCCTTCTAAATCCTGCTTCTGAATCGGGGTAATCTCTTCCGAAACATGGCAGTGGAAGCTGTTGCTTACGTATTCCCTGTCTGAGACATTCTCTATAATACCGTATTTTTTGCGGAACTGCTGGACCTGTACGCCGCAGAGGTTCTCTGCCGGGGTTCCATAGATGGCATAGAGGTGTCCATCCTCTTTCTTATACTCATTGATCTTATCATTGATATGCTGCAAAGTATCTAACGCGAACTGGCCATCCTGCGCAAGGGACTTCTTGTTGTGCAGCTGCTGCAGCTCATTCAGGGCAGTAATGCCAAAGGATGCGGTTGCAGACTTGAGCAGCGGCTTAATCTTGTCATACAGCCCGAGATGTCCTCCGTAAAAGCCGCCTTCACAGTAAGCGAGCGGATTGGTGGACGCCTTCATCTCCCCGAGGTACTCATATGTCCGAACGTGCAGCTGGCGGATGAGTTCCAGGTAATAGTCCAGCACCTCGAAGAACGTTCTGCTCTCCTGCTTCGCCTTAGCATAAATCATCGGCAGATGCAGGCTGATGGCTCCGATATTGAACCTGCCTACGAACACAGGCTCGTCTCTGTCATCCGCAGGCTCCATCCCCCCTCTTTCATACCAGGGTGAAAGGAATGCACGGCATCCCATCGGGCTTATGATCTTGCCGTATTTCTTGTACATGCTGGAGACATAACCTTCTCCGGTAAGGCTCAGCCAGTCAGGATACATCGTCCTGGCAGAACATTCTATACCTGCTTCAAACAGATCTTCCAGCGGTTTTCCCGGTCCGTGAAGGTTCTCATCATATAAAAATACTATCTTCGGGAACAGCACCGGCTTCTTATGTCCTGCTTTGCCCTGTCCGTTACCGCGTACTTCCAGCATCTTCTTCGTTGCAAGCTTGCCGTACTTATTCGTCACAGTACCTGCCGTGACAGTGATAAACGGATAGTCGCCCCTGCTGGAAGACACGGAGTTGAACTTGTACTCCCATCCCTGGAACCCCTGTTCCATCTCTTTTTCTAGATCTGCCCAGGCAACCTTCTGTACCGTCTCTTCATCAAGTCCCAGCTCCGTATATTTATCAATCAGCTTCCTGTGTGACTTTTCAGCGTAAGGCGCCAGAATCTCATCTACGCTCGGTACGGTAAATCCGCCGTACTGCTGGCTTGCAGCGCTCAGCACGATATCGCCGATTACGTCAAATGCCGTATCCAGCGTCTTCGGTTCATTGTACCAGAGGTTCCCCATCTCAAACCCGCCGCTTAAAACTGCCTTTACATCAAAGAGACAGCAGTTCATCGTGTCACGTCTCGCCGACATGTCATGAATATAAATGTATCCGTCCCGGATGGCCTGTACTTCCTCGACCGTAAGGAAGAACTTCTTGTACAGCTCCCTGTTCAGCTCGTTAAATATAAGGCTCCGCTTCGTAGACACGAGCGCGCTGTCCGTATTGCTGTTCTCCTTGTCCCCGATGTACATGATAGACTGGCTCTTCTTGTATACCTCATCCAGCATCTGTACAAAGTCCTGCTTGTAGTTCCTGTAATCCCTGTAGCTCTTAGCCACGACAGGATTCACTTTCTCAAGAGCGCCTTCCACCACATTGTGCATCTCCGCAATCGGTATCTCGGCCACGTTCCTGGCATCTACCTTCTCCTCCACGAAGCTGCAGATAAAGCCAAGCTCTTCTTCTGTAAATTTCACAAGTGCACGGTAGGCAGATTTATTTACAGCAACCACTACCTTCTGCACGTTGAACTCTTCTTTTGTACCGTCTTTTTTTACTACTCTTACCTCATTTTTCATTCAAGCATACCTTCCTTCTCACCGATGTCAGCCTATATTTAGTATAGATGTCCGGCACCATCACAATATCATGTGTTTTTACTCACTTATTAATCTTACCATTCCCGATGTATAGCGTCAATGACAGCGCCTGAAAAATAATTCACAAAAATAGAGCCTGCAGCGGCTCTGCAAATTGTATATAATTATTTCCCCTCTGAAAAGCAGCATAGAATGCGGCCATCAGTTGCCGCATTCTATGCTTATCTCATTGAACAGTTTCAGAATATCATCCACCGTAATGCTGTCTTTTTCTTCCTCTTTCTTATCCAGTATCACTTCTCCCTGATGCATCATAAGAAGACGGTTTCCATATTCCACGGCGTACCGGAGGTTGTGGGTAACCATAATGGTCGTCAGCTGCTTTGCCCTGACAATCTTATCCGTCAGTTCCATGATGAGCTCTGCGGTCTTCGGGTCGAGGGCCGCCGTATGCTCATCCAGAATCAGGAACTCGATTGGCGTCATCGTAGACATGAGCAGGGCCATCGCCTGCCGCTGGCCGCCTGAGAGCGACCCTACCTTGATATCCAGCTTATCCTCCAGGCCAAGTCCGAGCTGGCTCAGCTGCTCCCTGTAATATCCGACCCTCGCCCTATTCGTCCCTCTTCCAAGGCCGTAGAGCTTCCCTTTATTGTCTGCAAGAGACATGTTCTCCAGAATCGTCATGGACGGACACGTCCCCATGGCAGGATTCTGGTACACTCTGCCAATCCGCTCATTTCTGCGGTATTCCTTTTCCTTCGTAATATCCTTTTCATTGATAAATATGCGTCCGGCTTCCAATGGTATGCTGCCGCATATGATATTCAGCATAGACGTCTTTCCAGAACCGTTGCTCCCTACGACGGACAGGAACTCGCCCTGCTCTATCTTGAGGTTGAAATTGTGGAAGAGGCACATTTCATTTATCGTGCCCGGATTGTAATATTTCTCGATTCCCCTGAGTTCAAGCATTTTTGTTCACCTTCTTCTTTCTCTCCATGCTGACGATGAGTATGATAAGGAACAGAACCGCCGTAATCAGCTTCATCGCCTGAGGTTCAAAGTTCTTAAGGGCGACCGCGACACATGCCTTGTATATGACAGAACCTATCAATACAGAAGTCGTCGCCTTTAAGACTGTCATCTTCTTGAAAATGCTTGTGCCGATGATAACGCTTGCAAGGCCGATGACAATCGCCCCTGTCCCCATGGAAATTTCAAATACCCTCTCCTCCTGGGCGAAGACACATCCTGCCAGGGATACGAGCCCGTTCGCTATGGCAAGGCCAAGAATCTTCACATTCCCCTGATCCTTGGCAAGCGAGGTGACAAGCGTATCGTTGTCCCCCACTGCACGCAGAAGATACCCTGACTTTGTCTTCAGGTACAGATCGAGGAGCACCTTGCTTATCACGGTTAATATGAGGATAACTATCAATGTCGCATACGGTCTGAGGACCTCCGGTACGATGCCGTCTATCATATCGTTCTTGAATATCGTCTTCTGGGAAAAGAGCGGAACATTCGACGTCCCCGCGATATAGAGGTTTACTGTCCAGAGCGCTGTCATCATGATAATTCCGGACAGCAGATCCCTCACCTTGCACTTCACATGGATAAGACCTGTGCATATGCCTGCCAGCACTCCTGCCGCAAATGCCGCAACCAGAGCCAGGTACGGATTCACGCCCTGTGTGACAAGGGCAGCAGTAATTGCTGCCCCGAGCGGGAAACTTCCGTCGACCGTAAGATCTGGAAAATCAAGTATCTTGTATGTGATATAGACCCCCAAAGCCAATATCCCATATATGAGCCCCTGTTCAATAATGGTTACAATCAAGTTCATGAAAATGCCTCCCGCATGCGAAATATACTTCTTCTACTCTGTTATCTCATCAAAACTCTCAACCGCGTCTGCCAAAAGCGTCTCCGGCACGGAGATTCCAAGGTTCTCCGCCACTTTTGTATTTACATAGAATCCTGGTTCCGTAATCAGTTCAAACTTCATCTCCGAAGCCTTCTCTTCCCCTTTAAGAACCTTGGCCGCCATCTTTCCGGTCTGCCTGCCGAGTGCGATATAGTCGATTCCCTCTGCCGCAAGGCATCCTATCTTTACCTGCTCGATCTCGCTGCCGAACACCGGAATCTTCTTATCGTTCGCCTTTTCGAGTATCGTCGGCAGCGATGCTACGACAGTATTGTCCGTAAGGTTCGTAATGCAGTCGACCTGGCTTAAAAGGTCATCCGCCGCAAGGGATACGTCTGCAGTCGCCGTGATACCCTTTTCCACAAGTTCAAAATCATATTTGCCCACCAGCTCTTTGTACTCTGCTATAGCGGATACGGAATTCGCCTCGCTTGTCGTATACATGATACCTATCTTCTTCGCATCCGGAAGCATTTCCCGGATCATCTTCAGCTGCTCTTCTACAGGAAGCTTGTCGGACGTTCCTGTCACCTCGCCTACCGGAGTCCCTTCCTCGTCTGCAAGTTCTGCCGCCACCGGATCAGTCACCGCCGTATAGATGACCGGAATCTTGCTGTCCATCGCCGCATTGTACGCGCTCTGAGCCGTCGGCGTCGCTATCGCGCAGATCATGTCTACCTTGTCAGATACGAAGCCGTCGGATATCTGTCCTGCCGTTCCCATATCTGCCGCCGCGTTCTTATACTCGACCGTCAGGTTATCGCCCTCTTTGATGCCCTCTTCTTCAAGTCCTTTTAAAAATCCTTCTCTGCAGTTGTCCAGAGACCCGTGCTCTGCAAACTGCTCGATACCGATAGTGTAGCTCTCCTTATCCGAGCCTCCGGAAGATTGGGATGAATCTCCGCATCCGGATAGTAATACTGCTGTCATTGCTGCTGTTAATAATCCTGCTGTTACTTTCTTTTTCATTGTTCTTTCTCCTTTTCTTTTCATAGAATCCTTTTGCTGTTAGGAGAGAAAATCATAGCAGAGCGGGCAGGCGATAGATGGCTGAGTCTGCGCAATATCTTGGTTTTCTGAAAATGTTTTCAGCCTTAGATTGCGGGCACCTCGTGACCCCTGGTCTCTCGGTCGCGGGTGCCCCGCTGATATTTTCAGAACTAACCATCTATTTGCGCTAGCGCAATATCTGGTTTTTCTGAAAATGCCCGCAATCTCTACCACGCGCAAAAAACCGCCCCAAACCTTTAGGTTTGAGGCGGTAATAATTAACTCTTATTATCGCGGTACCACTCAAATTGACGAATCGTCCACTTTTCTCATGTACTAACATACACTCCTGATTGATAACGGGTTCGGTTCCCGACAAGCCATACTCTCGCACGATTTCAGGCTGCCCTCGAAAGTCCATTCAACTATCTCCTTCATACGGCAATCACACCACCTGCCGCTCTCTTGGATGTCGCAAGATAATCTACTCTTCTTTCTCAACGGTTTTTCTTATTTACACCATATACTTTAATTCACCAAAGTGCATTTGTCAAGTCAAATTTAAAAATATTTTTAGTCCTTGATAACCGGAACCGGCGTATCGTCTTTTGCATCGAGGTCGTTTATGTACTTCTTCGTCTCTTTTACGATTACATTCGACAATAACAGCACCGCAATCAAGTTTGGTATTGCCATAAGCGCATTCAGCGTATCGGCAATCAGCCATACGAGGTCAAGCGCTACGATAGGAGCAATCGCTGCAACCAGGAGATAAAGGATACGATATACGAACATTACCTTGCTGCCTGCAAAATATTCCACACAACGCTCTCCGTAATAAGCCCATCCAAGAATCGTAGAGTAGGCAAATGAGATAATGCCAAGTGTCAGAATAATTGGTCCAAGATATGGAATCTGGCCAAATGCCATGGATGTAAGAACACCGCCGTTTTCAATCTGGTCTGCATTGATGGAAGGGTTCTTCATGATAGTCGTAACAAGTACAAGACCTGTCATAGCACAAACAACTACGGTATCCCAGAATGTACCTGTGGAAGATACGAGCGCCTGACGAACCGGGTTTCTTGTCTGAGCTGCTGCAGCTGCGATAGGAGCAGAACCCATACCAGACTCGTTAGAGAACAATCCTCTGGCAGCACCCATCTTCATGGCAATCATGAGACCGCCGCCCACAAGGCCGCCTGCTGCGGAACCCGGTGTAAAGGCAAGCCTGCCGATAGTTGCAAGTGCCGGGATGATGTAGTCATAGTTCATACCTAAGATAATAATACATCCGATTACATAGAAGATAGCCATGAAAGGAACCAGCTTCTCACATACTCTGGCGATAGATTTGATACCACCGAAGATAACGATTCCGGTAAGGACTGCGACAACGATACCGATTGGCCACTTTGGAAGGCCAAGGTTCTCGTTACATACGGTTGCGATTGCGTTGACCTGTGTCGCACAGCCGATACCGAAGGAAGCGAATCCTGCAAGCACCGCAAATGTTACACCGAGCCACTTCATGTTAAGTCCCCGTTCCAGAGCATACATGGCACCACCCTGCATACGGCCGTCCTCCGTCTTGACTCTGTACTTTACAGCAATCAATGACTCGGAATACTTCGTCGCGATTCCGAATACACCGATAAGCCAGCACCACAATACTGCTCCCGGTCCCCCGATTGCAATGGCTGTACCTACACCGATGATATTACCGGTACCGATGGTAGCCGCCAGTGCGGTCGTAAGAGCTCCGAACTGCGATACTTCACCTTCTGCTTCCGGGTCTTTTGTTACAGACAGCTTAATACCCTTTGAGAGTGTCTTTCGCTGGATAAATCCTGTACGGATTGTCATAAACACGTGGGTACCGAACAGCAGGATAATCATGAACCAGCCCCATACCCACCCATTGATGGTTGTTACGAAAGAATTAATTGCATCAAACATGTTATTCCCCCTTCTCTTTCCTTTGATTTACTATGCACTTTCTGATAAAAATAGTACTACGATAAAAACAAACAGGTGTCGACACCAGATGTCGACCGCCCCCCTGCATCACCTAAAAACATTGTACATGAATTTGTAGAAAATAGCAACTATCGTTATAAAATTGACATTCAATTCGTCATAATGACGAAATAATAAAGATTATTCTTCATTTTTCAATTTGTTAAATAAATAACTAACTATTTTATCGCACAATTTCCGCGGTTATTTCCTGCCGGCGGCAAAACAAAAAGACCCCGAAGGTATGTTCCGCCTTCGGAGTCTTTGTATATTTTGTATAGGCTGTACAATATTGTACTATATATCGTATGTACCGAAATAATATTAACACATAATTCCGTTAGATGCAAGTATTTCATATTATCCTTTTATGCCGCTCAGCGCGATGCCCTCCTTGAACCTGCTCTGCATACATATATAAAAGAGGAACGGCGGCAGAAAGTTTACGACCGCACACGCCATCGTAAGCCCAACGTCCGTATTGAACTGTGTTTTCATCAGGCTGAGCGCCAGCGGCAGCGTCTTCATCTCCTCCTTCGTACATGCCACAAGAGGCCAGATAAAGTTATTCCACGCGCCGACGAATGTAAAGATAGACAATGCCAGTACGGAGGACTTTACCATCGGGAGCACGACTTTGAAGAACGTCCCGATATTGCCGCAGCCGTCAATCTTTGCCGCATGTATCAGATCCTGCGGTATATCTAGAATCGCCTGTCTCATGATAAATACGCCGAAGGCTGTCGGGAGGGGCAGGATAAGAGCACGGAAAGTATTGAGCCATCCAAAACTCTTTGTTATCAGGAACAGGGGGACGACAATGACCTCTGACGGCACTATCATAGTCAGTACGAGAAAGAGGAACAGCCTGTCATTTCCCCTGAAATTCATCTTGGCAAATGCATAGCCCGCCAGAGAGCATACCGCCACAGTCAGCACCACTCCGGCAGCCGCCACGAACACGCTGTTGAAGATATAGCGGCCGAAATGCTCCATTGCAAATATCTTTCCATACTGCTGTAAAGACAGCTTCTCCGGTGAAAAGTCAAAGTCATGGGCATTGATGGTGGACTTAAAAGACATCAGGAACATGTACACGAAAGGAACGATGTTCACCACGATAATCCCTGTAAGTAATATGGAATCCATTCCATTTTTAATAGCTTTTGCTGCTTTCATATCTCCTCCGTTATATCTCTGAAACTTCTCTTCGCATCAGCATTTTCTGCATCAGCGCGATGACGAGCACCACCGTAAACAGCATATTGGATATGGCCATGGCATAGCCCGCTTTGCTGCTGCCGAAGCAAGAGGTATATGCATACAGCACAAGCGTCGTCGTGGCATTGTTCGGACCTCCGCCGGTCAGGTTGAAAATGAGGTCAAAGCAGCGCAGGGAATTGGTCAACGACAGAAATACGGCCAGGATGATCGTCGGCTTCAGCATCGGAAGTGTAATGCTGAAAAAACAGCGCAGCCTCCCCGCTCCGTCCACTTTGGCAGCTTCATAGCAGACGTCAGGAATTGACAGCAGGCCGGAAGAATAGATGACGACGTAATATCCCATATACTTCCACACTGCAACGAGCCCGACCACTGCCAGTGCCTTTCCGGAATCTCCAAGCAGCATGGACGGATCCACCCCGAACAGGCCGAAGAACCATTCCACCGCCGGCAGCTTTCCATTCAGGAATTCTCTCCATACGACGCCCGCCACCGCATCTGCGCACAGAACAGGTATGAACACGGCGCAGTTGGCCAGCTTTCCAAGAACCTTTTTCCGGCTGGCAGTCAGAAATGAGGATACCAGAATGCCCGACACGGTCTGTAAAGGAACGATGATGACAATCAGGTCCAGCGTATTTTTTAATGCTTTCATAAATTTGCTGTCCGACATGAGCCGTCTGTAATTGTCCAGACCAGAAAATACTGGTTCTGTCATGATATTATATTTTGTAAATCCAAGTACGATAGAAATGATAACCGAACCAAGTACAAACGTCACCAGAATAACAGTGATGGGGGTGATGTAAGCATATGGCGCAAGGCTTTTTATTGCTGATTGTTTTTTCTCCATGCCGTTCCTCTCAAAAAATGTCCGCACCAGCGGCGGACATTTCATGTATATCATTCTTATTCTTTATCTGACCAGTATTCGTCCAGCAGATTGTTCGCATAGTCTTCCGCTTCGTTCAGAGCCTCCTCGACCGTCATCTCATCTGTCATGATTCCCTGGAAGTCCGCGGAGAGCTGTGTCAGAATATCAGCCCCGCAGGGTCCCGCCTGTAATCCGTGCCACTTGTCGATATCCTCCGTATAGATACGCTCCATCTTCTCATCTCCGGCATATGGCTCACTGACCGTCAGTGCGGCGCCCGGGCATTTCTCATGATACTGTGCCATGAATGCAGAGCCGGTCACATATTTGATGAAGTCCATCGCAAGGTCTTTATCTTCTGCCGCCGACATCAAGGTCAGGCAGTCCGTTGCCCCGAAGGTGCCATAATCCTTGTTCTTAAGGGACGTTACATAGTCCCATTTCAAATCCGGATATGTCTCGCCAAACACCGTCTCATCGGTCTGGGATGAGCGGTATACTCCGAATGCCGACTTGCCTTGTCCGAATACATTGGCAAATGCCTCTGACCAGGACTGGGACATAAAGTCCGGATTCATATACTGTGTCAGTTCCTTTAACCATGTCACAGCCTCCGTGCCTGCCTCGTCTGCAAATGCCACAGACTTCATGTCATCCTTATAGATCTGGCCGCCGTTCTGCCATAGTGCGCTGTAGTAATATGCATTTAACACCTGCATGGCGCCTACTTCGCTCGTGCTCATGCCTGCCGCATATCCATACTGGTCAATCTCGCCGTCACCATCGGTATCCTTCGTCGCCGCCTTACAGATCCTCACGAAATCTTCCCATGTTTGCGGGGCACTCTCCCCCAGCTCCGCCAGAATGTCTTCATTGTAATATAGTACGAACGGAACTCCTGTCACCAGCGGCCAGCCGTACTGCCCTTCCATCATATAGCCATTTTCCAGATATTTGTATTCCGCCTTATCATCCTCCGTAACGTAACCGGACATATCCTCGACCGCGCCGGCGTTAATGTATGTAGGGAACATCTCGTTGTACATATATCCCACATCAGGCCCCTCCCCTGAATTGAGCGCTGTCATATAAGTCTCTTCGTAGCTGTCCCATGGGACGACCTTGATATTGACGGTACAGTCGTTCTCTTCCTCCCAGTCCTTGAGCAGTGGTTTCCAGTTATTTACCGTGTCATCATCCAACGGCGCGACCCATACATCCAATGTCTTACCGCCCGATTCCTGCTTTTCTTCCTCTGAGCCGTTGTTGCCGCAGCCGGCGCACAACGCCGCAGACATGGCCAGGACAATCAGAATGCTGATTAATTTTTTCTTCATAGCTTGTTCTCTCCCTGTATCTCTTACAATATTATCCAGGGATATTTTAACATCAGCATATAAGTTTCACAAATTGTTAACTTCCATGAACAGCATCGTTTATAGATGGTACCTATATGTCCTGGCCGCTTCCATGAAGATATCTATCTGCTCCGGACTGGTCGTCTCGGGGATATCGCATCCCGATGCAAGGACATAGCCTTTCTCAGACTTAAGTCCCGCATCCATACAGTCTGTGACCGCCTTTCGTATCTCCTCCCTCGTTCCATTCATGATGGTTTCCACCGGATCTACATTTCCGGCTATAGGCACGGCCTCTCCCAGTTCCAAGGCTGCTTTCTCCAAATCCACGATATTGTCAAGGCTCACTTCATTCAATTGATAATTCCGAAAATATTTCCATATCGTATCGGTCTTTCCACACATATGAAGCGATACCTTCTTACCGGTCTTAGCATATGCGTAATCTGTCAGTTCCTTTGTAAATGGATAGACGAATTTCTCGTACATTACCGGTCCTATCAATGCAGGATTTGCCACAGGATCTGCCATAGCAATCCCCATCCCGTATTCTGCCGCAAGGTCGATGCAGCTCTTCTCGCTGTCTGTTATAATCCGTATAAGCCGGAGGACATCATCCGGGCTCTTCCGGCAGTCCCGCAGCAGGCGTTCCACGCCCCGCAGATTGGAAGCAATCGTAAGCGGTCCTCCGATGCTCATTTCTACAGGTACGATTGCAAGCGCTGTCTTCTCCAGTATGGCAGCCGCTCCTGCGAAGTCCTGTATTCTTGCATTCGTATGGGCGTCAACCGGTTCCATCGTCTCGAGCCGGTCATAGCTGTCTAGCAGAGGCACATCCATATAAGGTACTCCTTGTCTCGGATAGACGACCCGCCCGCCAAGCGCCTCTGTAATGCCCCTGGAGTTCGGCCCGATATCCATCCTGTCATACCCGTAACGGTTGAACGGTATAATCTCCGCCTCTGCCATCTTTTTCGGATCATGGGACAGATCCCACACGCTGACGCCGCTCAGCACACCTTTCAATTCGCCCATGAATGGAACGCACGGGATACGGTCGTACGCTTCCCCCTTCTCAATCGCCATTTTTCTCTCAACAGGTGTCATTTCATCTGCCATGCACTTCTTAATCTCAGTCAATTTCTTATCCTTCCTTCCGCAATATAGTCATAGGGTCAATACCTTTTGACATCAGCACCATTATATTTAATAAATACGGAAAAGACAAGGAGGGATGCCTATGGGGGCCGTTCTTTTGTTTGCCGTCTGTTAACCGTGGATAAAGTATGATAAAATGAAGGAGAACCATATGAACAAAAGACAAAAGCTGATACCATTAAACAAACTGAACCTTACGGACCGTTTCCTCTTCGAGGAAGTGACGGAGGACCCCCTGGCCCACCAGGAGGCGCTCGGCAAGATTTAATCAAAAAGAAGCTTGAAAAAGGGAAGTCTATTGAAGAAATTGCTGATGCCCCGGAAGAGACTGAGGCAGTCATCCAGGAGCTCATCAAGGAAATGCAAGCCTAGTAAAATGGGCGCGGGCAGGGGTATGGAAAGGGACTCCCTCTCGCTTAGTCTGCCAACGTGGGAAGGCGCCACAGCTGATAACCGGCTGTCGGCGCCTTCCCACTTACAGTTCATCCCTATGTACTCTGCCCGCCTTGGGCATTGATGATATGTGACGCTTCCCGGACCGTAAGATTATGTTCCTGGAGCAGCCGATACAGCTCTTTTAATTCCTGCTCCTGCTTCCTGGCTATAACCTCGTCCTTCTGCCGCAACAGCGAATCCAGTTTCCCCTGAACCCTGGCTATCTGTTCGTCCAGCACTCCCAACTGTTCCTCATAAGATTTTGTCCTTCTGGCCATATTTATACTCCGCTCCTTTGTCCATTTTATATTTATAAATATATGGACAGACTTTATGAATTATGACTATAATATTACTCTGAGTTTCCTCAGATATGACCTGCTATTTTTGATTTGCAGTTGTTTATACGCAAAAAGGATGAAAATAAAAAAGCTCTTAATAAAAAATATATATTCTAATGGTTTTCGTTAATCCAATTTGGTGATTAAGATTTTACATGAATTACAATAATATGATTCGATAAAAGGGCGGTCTTCAAGTATAGACGTCAATTTAATTTTTTTCGCAAATAGAAGCCCACCATCTTCCGGAACCCATTTAAGAGCATAGCGATCTTGCCATATTCTACCCAACTTCATGTTTTTATCGCAATAAGGACATTTCATTATTTTACATAGCCTCATGTTTAATTGAGAATTTTAACTGTATGAAACCTTTTTCCCCTAGTTCGTTCTTCTGCTCTTCTTACATTTACAGTCTAGTAGCTGCTGCTCCCGAAACAATGCTTTTTATTATAGTTTCTAAGAATCTACAATCCCACACAAACGTGTCAACCACAGGTTTTTCGGCATTTTAGAACGGCGTCCCGTCCAGATCGTAAGGTGTCACCTGGTAGACATAGTAGTTGAGCCAGTTCGTGTACAGGTTGTTGGCATGTGCCCTCCACGTCAGCAGCGGCCTGTTGTCCGGATTGCCATCCGGGTAATAGTTCACAGGGATATCAATGGGCAGCCCTTTTCCGACATCCCTCTTGTACTCGCCGTCCAGCGTTATCCTGTCGTATTCCGGATGTCCCATCACGAATATCTGCCTTCCGGCCTGGGCCATCACAAGAAAGGCACCGGCTTCTTCCGATTCCGCAAGCATCGTCAGCCTTTCGTCTGCATGTATCCTCTCTGCCGGTACGTCCGTATGTCTGGAATGGGGGGCGTAAAACACATCGTCAAACCCGCGCACGAGCGGTATCTTTCTGTTCATCACCTTGTGGCGGAACACGCCGAAGAGCTTGCTGTCAAGCTGCACCTTGTCGATGCCATAGTGGTGATACAGCCCCGCCTGTGCTCCCCAGCACAGGTGCAGCGTGGACGTCACATGGGTCGTCGTCCACTCCATGATCTCTTTCAGCTCTTCCCAGTAGTCCACCTCTTCAAAAGGCATCTGCTCCACCGGTGCCCCGGTTATGATAAAGCCGTCAAACTTCTGGTCTTTTATCTCCTCGAATGTCTGATAGAACTTGTTCAGATGGCTCGTCGGCGTATTTTTCGACTCATGGCTCGATACGTTGACGAATATCACATCTACCTGCAGCGGCGTGTTGGACAGTGACCTGAGTATCTGAAGCTCTGTCTCTTCCTTAAGAGGCATGAGGTTCAAAAGCCCGATTCTAATCGGACGGATATCCTGATGCGTCGCCCGGAACTCATCCATCACGAATATATTCTCACGTTCCAGTATCTCTTTGACTGGCAGATCGTTCTGTACTCTGATTGGCATAGATTACTTTCCCTCCCTTTTATCTGGCTGTTGTACTTCGGAATGGACGTACTTTCCCGAATTATCTACATAGCTCATAGTGTCATAGTATTTGGAGTCCGCCGGCAGCTTCTTCCGCTCCAGCTTGTTGTTCAAGATCATCTGCACGATATAATAGATGACCGCGAATGTCGGAACACCCATAATCATCCCGACAAAACCAAACAGGCCGCCGCCGAGCAGGATGGCCACGATTACCCAGAAGGCAGAAAGGCCCGTAGAGTCCCCGAGAATCTTCGGTCCGAGAATGTTGCCGTCAAACTGCTGGAGAAGCAGGACGAATAGGATGAAATATA
Source organism: Extibacter sp. GGCC_0201 (assembly GCF_017566055.1). NCBI lineage: Bacteria > Bacillati > Bacillota > Clostridia > Lachnospirales > Lachnospiraceae > Extibacter > Extibacter sp. GGCC_0201. The sequence continues at coordinate 15,316 of NZ_JABFCH010000017.1, forward strand.
TCCCTTTTACCGGGTCGGACAATAATATGAGCACCGCGCTCGGAATGGCTCCGATATAAGGGCCAAAAAAAGGAATTACGTTAGTGACACCGATGATTACGCTGACCAGCATCGTGTAAGGCATATTCAGGATGGAAAGTCCCATAAAACATAATACTCCGATTATAAGAGAATCAATGATCTTTCCTATAATAAAGCCGCCGAATATCTCATTGCTCTTCGTCGCCAGATGGAGCAGCATATTGCTGTGCTCAGGCTTCAAGATTGCGTACACTGCCTTCTTACTCTGCCGTGAAAACATCTCCTTGCTGAACAGGATATAAATAGATACGATAATTCCAATAAGCGCGTTGATAATCTCGCTGATAATGCTGATGACTCCGACTGTCAGATTGGACATGATATCGTTCGCCTTCGTCAGAAGGTCCGTACGCAGCCACGTCTGCAGCATATCCGTACCTTCCTCCACCGCCGTCTTGATAAGGGCACCTGTTGTCGAATCTTCAAGCTTCACATTGTTGAGCTTGTCGACGAGGTCATTCAACTGCCCGGGAAGGGTATAGACCAGATTACGTATGCTGGAATACAGTTCCGGGATAAGCAGATTGCACAGCGTGATAATCAATATGAAAAAGATGACGATGGACAGGAATATGCCGCACGCCCTCGATAGCTTCCTGGCTCCGTCACGCTTTTTGATCTTCGTCTCAAGAACCGGAACGAGATACCTGTCCACCTGCTTGACAATCGGGTTCATCAGATATGCGAACACGCAGCCATAGATGACCGGCTTAAGCACATCGAATATCTTCGTGAATCCTTCCGACAGGTTCGTAAGCCTAAGGAGTGCAAAATAGAACAATATGCTTGCCGCCACTACAAGAAAAGCCGTCATTCCCCGGTTGAACTGCTGACGAATCTTTGACGGGCCCTTCCCCCCGAACCTGGGCTGCTTTGCATAATAGTCAGAACGCTTTTCCTTCTCCTGACCGCCCTCCTGATTGTTTTTATTTCCATTTTCCATATATACGCGCACCTCTCTACACAATTAAAATCATTATACCCTCTGTGCAAAACCTCGTCAACCAAAAAGGGAAGCCTGGGCTTCCCTTTTATACGACACTTTTTTCTGCTGTCTTATTTATGCGCCTTCGCTTTGATGCGCTCTCCGCCCGGGCCTTCATATTCCCTGCCCCATCCTGTGAGCACGGAGAACAGGAATACTCCGAACAGCGCGATGCAGTGGAAGGTCGCCCCCGCCAGGGCAATCGGGTTTATGGCATGGATAAAGGTATATTCTTCCATCAGCCCTGTTATACAGCTGATTACGATAAAGATAAACGAACTCGTAAATGGTATAATCACAGACAATGTACTTGCAAATCCATCCAGCAGGTTCGAACGCCGGTAAGGGTGCAGCCCGCTCTCCTGTCCTATCTTATCTGCAATCGGCCCATACATGATGATTGCCGGCCCGTTGGCTGAGCCTAAGCATATGGAAGTAAGGATGATGCCAAAGCCTATGATGAATTCGGAGCCGATAATCGACTTGTTCAGCTTGCTCTTGAGCAGGGCATCTATCATCTTCTGCATCATCCCGCTCTCGTTCAGCACCCCGATGATTCCGGCAACCGCATACAGATAGCCGACCGTTCCGAGCATATTCTTGATACCGTCGATGGCAAACCCGGCCAAAGCTCCGTCCTGCACGGATACGATATCAGCCGGCGTAAGGATTCCTGCGGCAAGCCCGATGGCCGTACCAGATATGATGCCCCACGTAACCGCGATGAAGATATCTCTTTTGATAATCGCGACCGTAAGAAGCACTGCGACAGGGATGAGCATGATAAGGCCCTTCGGATCCTTGTATGCTTCCAGAATCTCTTTTCCTGCCGGGTCTCCTGCACCTGCGTTGCCGAGCACGAGGAACAGCACGCAAGCGATAGCCATGGCTACTAGAGCATATTTCAGACGTGTCGCTACGACACCGCCGATATCAGCCGTACCCTTTTTGTTCTTATAGCTCTGTGAAGCTGCAGACGCAATTGTCGTGTCAGATATCGGGGCGATATTATCTCCGAATATGGCCCCGGACAAGATTGCGCCTGCCAGGAACAGCGGATGGGCCCCGAGCAGGATCCCCGACGGATAGAGAATTGGAAATCCTGAAAACAAAGTCCCGATTGAAGTGCCGGTGGACATAGATATGATACTCGTGGCGACAAATGCAAATACGACGAACATACCGCCATGCAGTCCCATGGAATCGCCGAGCCAGACGAATCCCTGGGCAACACCGCCCCGCGACATCATCTTTGCAAAGATACCAACTACGAGCAGAATCAGAGCAAGCGTATTCATCATCTCCGATGTCATCCCTTTGACGACGGCGCGCCAGTAGCGGCTCCAGTCCTTCGCAAACAGGCTTCCGATAATGATTACGAGAATGCCGCCCATACAGAGCCCTTCCATCTCGAACACTTTAAAGACGACGAAAAGCATGATACAGACTACGACGAACAATATAAGCGGCAGTACGGCAAAAAAGCTCCCTCCTCTGAATTCCAAACGTTTCTCTTTCTTATCTTCCATAAACGATTCACCCTCCTTTTCCTTTTAACTTTTTACACGATTTTCAAAGTAATTCGTCCCCCACACGCTCAGCACGATCAATGTCCCACCCACGACCTGATACCAGTACAGATGTTCCTTCACGATGAGCACGCCGGCCGCGATGGATATCACTGTGGCAAGATTGATGAATACTGCCGCATTGACTGCTTTCAGCTTGGAAAGCATATAGTTCATACAGAAAAATGCCACCGCTGAAGTACCGATGCTCAGTTCTATGACCACGAACATCATTTTCGCAGAACGAAATGGCACGAGATACGCCGTAAGCACCGCCCGGTCAAAAATGCCCTGCACAAGCGAAATACATGTGAATATGACAGCTCCAAGGCATATCATCGTATACGTTATCTCCACAGATGAAAAATACTTGGAATATTTCCGCGAGAGCACGTTATTGACTGACCCTCCGAGTACAGATACGAGCATCAGCAGTATGCCGAAAAATGTACCATCGTTTCCGCTGCTCTTTGCAAATACGACAGTAACCATAACTCCTGTCACGGATACAATGATAAAAAACACCTGTATGCGCATCGGTTTTTCCTTCAGTATCCATATCCCAAACAGCGTCACAAATATAGGCATGATCGACACTAATATGCCTGCCTGCGAAGATGAAACATACTGCAGGCTTATGGTCTCAAAGAAAAATGAGATACCCGGATAGAACACCGAGAGGGCCAGGACGCCCATCACCGGCTTATCCTTATAGCTGATATGTATGACGCCGAATGCCCTGAGGACTGTCATAAAGACTGCTGCCAGCGCAAACCTGAAGCTCATCAGTACCATCGGCGGAATCTCGGCCAGTCCCTGCTGCGTTACAAGGAATGACAGACCGAAAAACACGGCCATCACGACACCTGCCGCATAAGGCAGAATACCTGTTTTTTTCATATAGCCCCTCTTCCTGTTCCCGCACGCTAATATGCGGGCATGATTCCTTTATCCCGGTCTACGTAAGCCACGCCGCCCCTAAATACCTTTCGTATGCGTTCCTTGTCACATAATATATTGATATCCAGGAGGGGATTCCCGTCTACGAGGAGCATATCTGCGGTCTTACCCGGTTCGATGCTTCCGATATCCTCCTGCAGGAGCGCCTCTGCATTCACGGACGTAGCTGCCTTGATGGCATCCATCGGTGTCATCCCGTTATTTGTCAGGCATTCCAATTCGTACGCATTCTCACCATGATAATTGAACGGCGTTCCCGTATCTGTTCCGACACCGACTCTTACGCCTGCGTCCAGTGCCTTGTGCAGATTCACATAATGGTGCCGTGCGAACAGTTCTACCTTTTTCAGATGGTCCTCCGGCACGCCCGCAGACGCACCGTATTTTATGGTACGAAACGCACAGAGCGTGCTCATGAGATACGTTCCCTTTAAAGCCATCCTGCGGATTGTCGCTTCATTCAGAAACGTTCCGTGTTCTATCGTACGGACACCCGCCTCTACCGCATTGAAACATCCTTCTTCCCCGATGCAGTGTGCCGCTGTACAGATGCCGTTCTTTTCCGCTTCCTTCACTGCGGCAGCCATCTCTTCTATATTGAACTGTGCCACCGTGGCAGGCCCCGGGGACATCCCCCCGCCGGTCGCCATGAGCTTGATATTGTCTGCTCTGCGCTTGATCCTCTTTCGCGCGCATTTCCTCACTTCCTCTTCCCCGTCGCACACTTCCGCTATCCAGTCGGCCTCCATCGCATAATCCGAGAACATATCTCCGTGCCCCCCTGTAATCGTAAGCGCCTTGCCGCTGGCCAGAATACGGGGCCCTATAACCGAACCCTCCTGTACCGCCTGCCGGATATCCATATCTATCTCGCCTTTTTCACCGCAGCAGCGGATTGTCGTAAAGCCGGCCTTCAGGTCTTCCTGTGCTCTTTTGACGCCATGGATAGCCGCCAGTCCGGCCGGCTCCATAATCATGTTGCGGAAGTTATCCGGCTCCCCGTTCATACAGAGATGTACATGCGCATCGATCATGCCCGGCATCACGGTCCGGCCGCCGGCATCTGTCATCTCCCAGTCCCGGTATAACGCAAGCGCCTCTTTCGTCTCTCTTCCTGCATAGCAGAACCGGCCTCCTTCCACTGCGACCATTGCATGTGGCACACCCTCGTCTGCCAGCCCGTCTATAAGAAAACAATTCCTGATTACATACATTCACACCACCGTCTTTCTTAAAACGGCCCATAGTCGATCAGCTGCGCTATCACGAGGCTGATGCTGCCGAGAACCGTCACTATCAACATGTACTTCCAGATAAACTTCACCCATTTCTGATACGGAATCTTCGCAAACGCCAGACATGCCATCAGTACCCCTGACGTCGGAAAGAGCAGATTCGTGAATCCGTCTCCCATCTGGGAGGCCAGTATCATCGTCTGGCTGTTGATACCGACCAGCGCCCCGAGAGGGGCCAAGATAGGCATCGTGATCAGGAACTGTCCGGAACCTGAGTTTACAAGGAAGTTGAACAATAGCTGTATGAAGAATATCCCGATAACCGCCAGGGACGGAGGAAGGATTCCGACTGCCTGTGACAGGGCATGGATGATAACGTCAATGATACTTCCTGCATCCAGTATGACCATGATGCCTCTGGAAAGCCCGCATACGATTGCCGCTGCTATCACACCTTTGGCGCCTTCAATCATATTCGTACAGACGTCCTCGGCCTTAAGCCTGCCGATGACGGCTGCAATGAGGGCCGCGATGATGAACAGGCCGTTGATCTCTTCCATATACCAGCCCCGTGAGATAATCCCGTACACCATCACCGCCAGAATGATGACAAGCGCGGCGCCAATCAGTTTGTGCCGGCCAGTGGCCTGCGTCTCTCCCGTCTGGTTCTCATATCGCCTGGCCAGTGCCGCGCTCTCTTCGTATACAAGGCTGCTCTTCGGATCCTTCCTCACTTTTTTGGAATAGTGCAGGACATACAGGACGCCTGCCACATAGAATACGACCTGAAGGATAATGCGGAACCATGCCCCCGAATACAATGGCAGCCCCGTAATCTCATCCCCGATTCCCACGGTAAACGGATTCGTGACAGAGACGGAGAAGGCTGAGAATGCCGATACGACTACCATGCCTGTCGCCGTCATAGAGTCAAATCCAAGGGCGAGCATAAGGGGCATGACTGCCGGAAGATATACGAGCATCAGTTCCGCACCTCCGATGATTGCTGCAATCAACGCAAACACGAACATAAGTATCGGGAAGATAAGCATCTCCTTCCCCTTCAGCTTTCTGGCAATCGAGTTGATGCCGACCGCGATTGCTCCGGTCGCATTGATAACCTGCCAGCACGCACCGATAATCAGGATGGTGAACGCCACGAGGGACGCTCCTGTCAGTCCCTGCGTAACGGCTTTCAGCAGGAAGAACGGATTCAGGTATTCCTTATCCGTATATTGGAAGGAATCCGTCACCACCACCTGTGACGTGCCGTCCTCCAGCGCCGCCCGTTCGTATGCCCCGGATGGTACGATCCATGTGGCGATGAGCGCTATGACCATCATCACAAACAAGATGGCAAATATATGGGGAAACTTTCTCTCTCTTATCTTTTTTACTTTCTCTTTCATAGGCTTATTTCTCCTCGGTAATCTTGATCAAAGCATCTACCCCTTTCGCTCCTTTGCCCTTCTCGTACAAGAACAGCGGGTTAATGTCGATTTCCTCGATAGATGGTTGATCTACTGCGAGTTCCGATACTTTCAGGAGGCAGCCGACCAGAGCGTCCATGTCATATTCCGTCCCTCTGGCTCCTCTGATAATCTGGTACAGCTTCGTCTCCTTTATCATCCGTTCTGCTTCCTTCTCATCTATGGGAAGCAGCCTGAGTGCGATGTCCTGAAACACCTCTACGTAGATGCCGCCGCTGCCTGCCATGAGCACAGGTCCGAACTGCGGGTCTTTCTTCATCCCGACGATAACCTCCAGCCCCTCTGCCGCCATCTCCTGCATGAGCACCCCGTCAATGGCGGCGTCAGCCTTATAAGCTGCCGCGTTCTCCATGATTTTTTCATATGTCGTACCTGCATCCTTTTCTCTTACACCGAGAAATACGCATCCTGCCTCTGTCTTATGCTGGATATCGCAGGACAGTATCTTCATGACAACCGGGCATTCCATCTCTCCCGCTATCTGTACAGCCTCCTCCTTCGACGCGGCAACCCTGCTCCTGGCCATTGGCACACCGTATTCAGAAAGAAGGTTCTTTGCATCCAGTTCATTTAAAAATCTACTCATCCGCCTCTTCCTCCTGACGTTTTAAGAATTGGCCGTAGGCCGTCATGTGGCTCATCGCCTTCACGCAGTGGGCAGGGGTATCAAAGGTATGTATCCCTCCCCGCTCCAGTATCTCCCGGCATTCCCATACGTAATTCCCCGCCATGATGCAGATGCATACAGGCTTTTTCTCCTTGTATCCTTCTTCTGCAAGCAGGCTAAGCAGCCCTTCGGCCAGCTCCCTTCTTGGCAGGAACGTCGGCACGACGGTCACGAATATGACGCTGTCTACCGCATCGTCATCCATGACAATTCTGAGGCTTTCTACATGATGTTCCACAGTGGCTGCGGCCGTGATATCTGCATATCCTTCCGGAGAACAGACATTTGCCATAGGCGGCAGAGCGGCTGCAAGCTTATTCTTCGTCTCTTCTGATACGAGCGGAAACTCAAGGACCTTCTCTTCTACAAATGCGTCTGTACAATAGATTCCCGGGCCTCCGGCCTGTGTCAGCAAAAAGCAGTTCCTGCCGTCCGGTATCTTCATCGCGTCAAAAGCCTGAAGCGTATCCATCATATCTTCTATCGTGTATACCCTTATGATTCCAAACTGGCAAAATGCCGCGTCGTATACGGAATCAGCCCCGGCAAGGGAGCCTGTGTGGGAGTTGGCAGCCTCTGCCCCGATGCTGCTGCGGCCGACCTTCAGGATTACCACCGGTTTCTTTCGGGCGATTCTTGCCAGCGTGTCGATCAGCCTCCTGCCGTCCGGATATCCTTCCAGGTACATGCCGATGACCTTCGTGTCCTCATCCTGCTCAAAATACTCCAGCAGGTCGATGCAGTCTACATCCGCCATATTTCCTATGGAGATGAACTTGTTCATGGAGATCGGGGCCGGCCCGGATGCGCCCATCATCAGGATGGAAGCCGCCATGGCGCCGCTCTGGGAGATAAAGCTGATGCCTCCTTTCTGTCCCCTCATCTCCTTCGGTATGAGCGTCTCAACAAAAGTCGTATCCACACGGTTGATGTTGTCGATGATTCCGATGCAGTTCGGCCCGACCACACGGATCCCGTACTTTGCTGCAGTCTCAATAAGGCAGTCCTGTCTGCGTATCCCTTCCTCCGTCTTCGTCTCGCCATAATCCGCGGCGATGCAGACGATTACCTTGATATCCCGCTTTTCCTCCATTCGCACTGCAAGGTCGGCCATTATGTCATATATCATCTTCGCCGGTGTGCCTAGTACGGCCAGTTCTACCGTCTCTTCAATCTCTGAGAGCTTCTTGTAGCACTTGTGCCCCAGAATCTCATCTGCCGACATCGTAACGGGAAATACGTGCTTGGGGTATCCAATCTGATTCAGGTTGTAGATGACCGTATATCCGGCTTTCAGCGGATTATTGCTGGCGCCGATGACCGCGATGTTCTCAGGATTGAATAAGGCTTCTAGATTATGTACCATGTATTCCCTCCTTCTCCTGTTATAGGCCGGCAAGCTTCGTGAGCCGGTTCCACTTGTAGTCGACCAGTTCCTGGATTTCTGCCGCTTCTTCCTCATTCAGGTGTTTGAACTTTTTCATGCGTCCCAGATATTCCTTCACCGGTTTTGGCTCCTTGAATGTCTTGTTAATCGTAAAGGAACCATGTTCCACTTCATAGAGCGGGAAGAAATTGCTCTCTACCGCAAGCCTTGACACTTCGATGCTCGTATCCGGCTTTATCCCCCATCCGGTCAGGCACGGGTTGAACACGTGGAGATAAGCAAGCCCCGTCCTGGACGCTTCTATCGCCTTCTCGAGCTTACGCACCATGTCCGGAATGTAGGCCGGAGAGCAGGTCGCCATATAAGGGATATCATGCATGGCCATGACCATGGGGAAGTCCTTCTTGTGCTGTTTCTTGCCGCCGCGCCCTTCCTTGCTCACCGGCGTCGTCGTCGTCCATGAATATTTCGTCGTGGCGCTGCTCCTCTGGTATCCCGTATTCATATATCCTTCGTTGTCGTAACAGATATAGATCAATTTATCCCCGCGTTCCGCAGCGCCTGACAGGCATTGCATGCCTGCGTCTGTCGACGCCCCGTCCCCTGCAAATGCCACCACGTTCACATCTCTTCCCTGTTTTTCATAGTGCATCTTGATGCCTGCCAGCATAGACGCCACATTGTCAAGAAGCGGGAAGAACACCGGAATCTTAGATCCGGACTCCGTATCCCATCCAACGACCCCTACTCCTCCCATACATCCGGGAGGTACCGCATAGATGGTGTTCGGACCGAGCACTTTCATACAGGTACGCAGCGTCAGCTCAACGTTACATCCCACACAGGCTGATATGCCGGGAGAGACCATATCTTCTTTTGCCGCTAATTTATCTACAATATTCATCCTCTTCCACCTACCCTTCTTCCACCATAAGCCATACCGTCTCGCTGTCTGTCTGTTCCTGCGCGGCATGGACGATTGTGTCGATGACGTCTCCCATCATCTGAAGTGAGATATCCTCACCGCCAAGGCCGCCGACAACCGGCACGGACGGTACGCTGTTTCCGCCGTACATGGCAGCTCTTACTTCCTGATATACGATTCCCGTGTCACAGCCAAACGACACGTTCTTATCTACCACGCCGAAGGCTTTCACCTCTGCCAGCGCCTTTCTGATCCGCTCCTTCGGGAACGGGCGGACCATACGCATACGGATCAGGCCCGCTTTCACGCCTTCTTCCCGTTTTGCATCCACCATATCTTTTGCGGCGCCCGACATGGACCCTGTCGTGATGATGGCATATTCCGCGTCTTCCATCCGATATTCCTCGATGGCGCCTCCGTAGCTGCGGCCGAACAGCTCTCCAAAATCTCTGTCCACTTCATCGATGACCTCCAGCGCCGCCTGCTGGGCCTTCAGATGTTTGTACCTATATTCCATCAAAAGGGCGCCGTTTGTAAGCGGGTCCACCGCCATAGGCCGTTCCGGATCCAGAATAATATGCTCCGGATGGTAAGTTCCAAGAAAGGTATCCACCTTTTCCTGCTCTGGTACCATAACCCTCTCTGTCATATGTGACAGGTAAAATCCGTCGTAACAGATATTGATTGGAAGCAGGACCCGCTTATCTTCCGCAATTTTGAATGCCTGCACTACGAGATCCAGTATCTCCTGGTTGTCTTCCGCATATATCTGAAGCCACCCCGCATCTCTGACGCTCATGGAATCCTGCTGCCCGCCCCAGACACTCTGGGGAGATATCATCTCCCGGTTGACGATGGCCATCACGATGGGGAGCCGCAGCGTCGATGCCCTGAAATAAGGCTCATACATAAGTGACAGTCCCTGTGAAGCCGTCGCTGTAAAGGTTCTTGATCCGGCAAGAGAAGCACCGGTAACCACACTCATCGCGGAAAGCTCAGATTCCACTTCGCTCATGGCCGCGTCTATCTTCCCGTCTGCGGCAAACTGTGTGAGATACTCTACGACCGGCGTCTGCGGCGTAATCGGATAAGCTGCGATGACGTCCGGTTTTGCAAGGGCAGCTCCGACAGCCGCCGCCATATTGCCGTTTAATACATCTAATCTCTGCATCTATTTCCCCTCCTCCGGTATCATCGTGATTGCATCCTTCGGGCATTCGTGGGCGCATATGCCGCAGCCCTTACAGTAGTCGTAACAGATTGTAAATGTTCCGTCCGCTTTCCTTATCGAATTCACCGGGCAGTACAGTAGGCATGTGCCGCAGGCGATGCACGTCTCCTGATCTAGCACCGGACGCTGCGTCCTCCAGTCCCCTGTGTTCAGGACATGGATGCCATCCGCTCCAACCGGCACGATATATTCACTCTTAAATTCCATCTTTTCTGCCACCTCCTTTATCGCACAGCCGCCGTCACGGCAGATTCATAACCTTTGTACAGCGCTTCTTTATTTTTGGTGCCCCACAGTTCTTCCACCTTCCCGGCCACCTCGTCGACAGATACGAGCCCTGTCGCCTTGCAGAATGCGCCGAGCATGACGGTATTGGTAATCGGTCTTCCAATCATATCCAGAGCTATCTTCGTGGCATCTGCCACGGTGACAGAAGCAATGTTCTTGGGAATATCCAGATCTTCCGGTTCATGTGCCGTGTTGAGCACAAGGATGCCGCCTTCTTTGACACCTTCAAACACGTTGACCGCCTTCATGATCGTCGGATCCAGCACGATGATGACATCTGGATGGTATACCCTGTTCTTAGGCCGGATGGGGTCTTCGCTGATTCTCACAAAGGCTGTTACCGGTGCTCCCTGGCGTTCAAATCCGAAGAACGGAATCGAATTGCCATATTTCCCATCCATCACCGCTGCGTACACGAGCGCTTCTGCCGCTTTCACCGCGCCCATACCGCCTCTGCCATGTATTCTGATTTCTTTCAAGTTATGTTCCCTCCTATCGCTTCACCATATGTCCCGACGGCGCGTCTGCCACGAGCATTCCGTTCTCCATCACGATGCTGCCTCCCTTGACCGTCATCACCGGCCATCCGGTAAGGCTTCTGCCCTCGAAGATGGAAAAATCCGAGCGGGAATGCATATCTTCCGCATGTACTTCCCTTGTCTCGTTCATATCAATCAATACGAGATCCGCATCGCTTCCCGGTAGCAGCGTCCCTTTCTGTGGGTAGATGCCAAATGCCTCTGCCGGACGCCTCGTCATATGGGTAATTACTTTTTCTATGCTGATACCTCTTTTCACCACGCCTTCCGTCAGAACAGACGCCAGATGCGTCTCCAATACGGAATATCCCGGAACCACGTCCCAGATAGAACGCTCCGGCTGCTTCTCTTCTATGTTTTCACATACATTATCTGTCCCTATCGTGTCTATGACATCGTCATCAAGCGCCTCCCAGAGCGCGTTCTTGTCTTCCGGGTTCCGAAGAGGCGGCTCCATCTTGTAGAGAGGGCCGTCGAACTGCTCGCTCGTGACAGACAGATAAGGGCTCGTCGTTTCGATATGTACGTATTTGTTGAACGGCTTGATCTGGCGCAGCTTCTCAATCCCTTCCTTTGTACCGATATGTACGAGGTACACCGGAATCCTGCTCTTCCCGGCGAGATACGAGATCCGCATCACCGCCTCCTCCTCTGCCATGGCAGGATGGCTTTCCATCCAGTCACTGACGTCTGCGCCATCACCATATTTTTCTTTTGCGTCCCGAAGCGCTCTCGATACGATATGGGTATTCTCAGTATGACAGCAGAGGATACACTGCCTGCCGATGCGCTTCATCTGTGCCATGACATCCAGGATGAATCCGTCATCTACGCTCGGAATCATGCCCGGTATCCCATTCATGTACACCTTGAAGGATGTCACGCCAAGGTAGCGGGCATAATCAGGTATCTCCCGCATCTGTTCTTCATTACCGATGACGAGATGTGGGACGATATCCGTGTAGGAATACTTCTCTGCCTGCTCTTCTATCTCCGGAAACGTGGAAAAGTGAGAGTCTGCTCCTCCGAAAAATACCCCTGTCGTCGTAATCCCTCCCATGACGGCCGCCTTCGTCTCTGATGCCATATCTGTCTCCATAGGTGCAAACAGGCCCAAATGTACATGAGGATCCATCAGCCCAGGACAGACATACGTTCCCGATGCGTCCACTGTCTTCTTCGCATGGATTCCCTCTCCTGTGCCAAACGACTGCACCTTCCCGTCCTTAATGAAGATATCGGCCTTAAAGATGCCGTGGCCAGGCAGCACCAGCATCCCGCCCACGATGGCCAGATCTGCTTTGGCATCTGGCGGAAGTTCCCGGAGTGCCTGCATATCGGAAAGCTTCTGGCTGATATCCTTAAGGACCGCCAGCGTCTCCCCGTTTCCTTCGGCTTTTGCTGGTTCCTGGATCACAGCATAGGGCAGAGACGGCGCGACAGATTCTTTCTTCTGATCTAACTTCCGGATATAATCTGCAAATATATCATTTCCCATAAGCTATGTTCTTCCTTCCACTCCCGTAATTGCTGCAATTGCCGCATCCCGTGCACTGCGGACTTCACTCTCTGATCCGGATATGTACATCCTTCCGAACCGTCCGACTGGGTCGAACGTGACGACTTTTATATCTGCGTTCTTCTCCGCCTCATTTACAGCTATCGATATGTACGCCGCTGGCTCCACCTCCATGATGAACAGCGTCTCCCCCGGTACGAGTATGGACCCGTGGCGGGAATCCCTGTTGATCAGCTGTGCCTGATAAGCATCCGTATTGGAGATTATCTGCTCCGACACGATGGCCGGCTTCATACGGTCCAGAACCGTAAGTCCGCAGGCGTTAAGCACTGCTTCGCCGGCCTGCTTGACATCCTCCGGGGAAAAGGAGTGCAGCTCTATCTCCCCGTACTCTCTTTCCACGATCTGGAATGCCGGCTTGGCATTGGACGATTTGAGCGCCGCGTTCAGCAGGTCATACACCCCGCTGCCCGGCGCCAGCTCTAAATAGAGCTCGCTCATCCCTGCCAGCGGAATGTCACCTTTAGACACCGTTCCTGTGACGGCAGCATATTGGGGCTGCATATTGTCAACAATGATAAAGGTCCTGAGATTAAGATTTTCTTTCTTCGCTTCTTCCATAACACACCCGCCTTACTGCAGGAATGTGTCAATCTCGGAATCCGGCCTTGCGATTACATGAACGCTGACCAGTTCTCCGACCTTCTGGGCTGCCGCCGCTCCCGCGTCCACTGCTGCCTTCACAGCTCCCACGTCGCCTTCGATGATGACGGTCACTAGCCCGCCTCCAATCATCTTCCTGCCTGCCAGCGTTACATTTGCCGCCTTCACCATTGCATCTGCCGCTTCAATTGCTGCCACAAGACCTCTTGTCTCAATAAATCCTTTTGACTTCATATATGAATCCTCCTATTTCTCATTTACATCTCATTTACAATCATAAGTGTCTACGATTCCCACGACTGCCATATCTGCGGGACTGTCAGTGCCCAGTGCGGCACGTGCCCCCGAGCCTCTTGTCACGAGCACTGTCTCTCCCACGCTGCAGCCGATCATATCGACCGCTACGAGCATTTCTCCCGCCGGCGCCCCTGACTTGTTCAGACGCTGCATCGTTATCAGGCTGCAGCCCCCTAGCTGCTCATTCTTGATCGTGGAAACGCATTTTCCCTGTACCTTGCAGATATACATGTACAGCACCTACCTTCCTTCCAGAATGTCCCTGATACAATCCAGCGCGTAATCTATCTCCTCAGGCTTTGTATAGAAATGAGGTGCGAGCCTTATCACGTCGCCCCTGCCTGAACCGATGACATTTCTGTCTCGCAGCAGTTTTTCCATTGTGTGGGAATCTATTTTGTCACCGCAGACAATGGCCGTGGTGCCTCCCTTTTTGCTTACGTCGAAGGGGCTGATCGTCTTCAGTCCTCTTGCCGCTACGCCGTTCAGGGCATGCGCGCTCAGCATGTCAATCCGGTCCTTGATCTTAGGTACTGTGACCTGGTTGATAATCTCAAGCCCCGCTCTGGCCGCATATGCAGTGAGCACTGGCGGCGTACCCGTATCGAACCGGCTCGTCTTGTTGGCCCAGTCCAGATATCTCGTCTGGAACAGGAAGGGATTCGTCTGGCCGAACCATCCGGTCACAGACGGTTTCAGCTCCTGTATGAGGTTTCTGTTTACATACATGAAAGCCACACCCGGGATGCCGAACAGATACTTCAGGCATCCGGATACGAGGATGTCTATGTTCATGGCTTTGACATCCATAGGCTCTGTTCCAAGGCACTGGTAAGCATCAACGAGCACGAGGGACCCTTTCCTGTGCGCAATGTCTGCAATCGCTTTGACATCCTGTTTAAATCCATTCAGATAATATACCTGGGTGATGGATGTCAGCAGCGTATCCTCGTCTATATACCGTTCATATTCGCTGATATCAATCTCATGGTTCTCGTTGACGGATACAAAATCGACTTTTGCTCCATGTCGCTGGTTTGCAAGCCATATGTAATCCACGGTCGGAAATTCCATATCTGTCACGACCACTTTTTTCCGTTTGCCTGTATAGTCAAGGGAATTGGCTATAGAGCTCACAAGGTCGGATACGGACGATGCGATTGCAATCTCGTCTGGTTCAGCGCCTATGAGTCTGGCGAACTCTGCTTTCGCAAGCTCGATCTCCTCCATCCAGGAATCCCAGTCCATGCCTACGCTTCCCCAGTTATCCAGATATCTCTGTATGCCGGCGAGCACCTGCTTCGACTGCGCGCTCTGGGAGCAGTTGCCAAGGTGGGCCACTGATTTCAGGATCGGAAAGTCTTCTCTCCATCTGTCAATCTCCGCTTCGCCCAAGAGGCCTTTGTAGGGCAGCGCTTTCACCTGCGGATAGGCTTGGGGCACTGCGTGTGCTGCGGGCCCCGCCGGGTGATATGCCGGTACTGCGGGCGGCACCGGAGACGGCGTGTCAGCCTTTGGCTGCGGTATTACAGTCTGGGCTGCCGTTCCTCCTGCCTCAAACCGTATCCCTTTCTTCCCGGCTTCCTCCCTCGCAACGGAAGTGACGACATCGCCTGGATTGATATAGATGACCGTCTCTCCCTTGGAGGCACAATAATCAACATCTGCTGCTGTATAAAATTTCTTCAATCGTTACAACTCCTTTCCTGCTGCCGTGTCTTCCGGCTGCCTAAACTTCCTCTTTCTCAAGGAACATATCCAGCAGACCTTCGTTCGGCCTCGGTATCACATGGGCACTGACAAGCTCCCCAACTTTCTTGGCCGCTTCTGCTCCTGCGTCCACGGCCGCCTTCACCGCGCCCACATCACCTTTGATTGCGACTGTCATGTAGCCTCCCCCAATTTCCATCTTTCCGGCCACTTCTACATTGGCCGCCTTCACCATCGCGTCTGCAGCCTCTACGCTGCCTACAAATCCTTTCGTCTCGATAAAGCCATATGAATTCATTCTGTATCCTCCTTTAAACATCTCTTTCAACTGGCCATCCATGGTCCGGGAACAAGATTCTTGCCACCGGATCCATAGGGCTTGCCTCTTCTCTTATTTGGGGGACTACGGCTTCATGCCCCGGCCCCCATGCTGTCCCATAGCTTAACAAGTTTTTGAACCGATCGAATTCCCAGCCAGGGTTATACCCCTGTTCTCTTAATGCCTCGTATTCGCCAAGCACTTCTGGGAATTTGTACAGGACCCACCAGTACACCCTTTTATCCTCCGGGATATCCGGGTTTCTTTCCAGATAGAAAGATAAGCCCTGTTCTCTCATGATTCTCTCAGCCTCCTCCTCAAGCTGTTCCAATTCGGAAGGGGGAAACGGAGGACTGAATGCCGTCTTTTTCACCTCCTGGGCCACGCATTCGCCGAAAGCTGCTATCATGCCCCAGATAAAAGAATGCCGGTCGATCTCTGCCATGTATTCATCTCCTTTCTCGTTCAATTTTCTGTCAATTGGATCAATTGATTCATATTGACAATTATAGGAATCATGCTATAATTTTTCTGTAAACTATTTTACAAACTGCCGTAATTTTATAATTTATTATTTAACAATCTTCAATCGTCGGAATATTGTGTCGTTTCCTGTTCTTATTACAGTTAAAAGGAGTGTGATAATAATGGCTAAAAATAATTCTCCCGATTTGATTGCACCCTATATGTCCCCATGGCTGAGCATGGATGATAAGGACTGGGAACCGATTCTGAAAGATTCCACTGTCAAGACATACGCCCGGGATGCCGTCATCTACCGGCAGGGTGATGTCACTTCTTATGTCTACCTCGTCAGAGAAGGCCGGGTCGTGCTCGACCTGTACGGCGTCAACGGCAGGCGCCGCAGCATCTACATCGCTGACAAGGGCACCTGTTTTGGAGAGCTCGCCTGCCTGGACCAGCTGGCAAACTATTGTACTGCAACGACATGTACAAAGACTGCGCTGTATCTGATTCCCAAAAAGCGTTTCATCGATGAGATATACGTGAATCCTGCTTTCAGCATGACTCTGCTGAAAGCCTTGTCTCTGAAGACTCGTCTCATAACAAGTCTATTAGAGCAGATGAGCTTTAATGACTCCAGCTACAGGGTGTATCACTCGCTGCTCAGCCTCCTCCAGCTGTACGGCATCCAGACGAAAGACGGCTCTTATAAGCTGAACATCAAATTCACCCATCAGGAGATGGCCTATCAGACAGGCCTGTCCCGGGTATCGGTCTCGAACATATTTCTGTCGCTTACGAATGAGGGATTGATAGAGAAGGATAAAGGATACCTGATCGTCAAAGACATACAGGCATTGAAAGAATATCTGATAAAAGAAGACTGGTCATTTGATTGAACTGTTGCAGCAAAATAGAGCCCGGTCGGAAGCCGGGCTCTATTTTGCTGCCACCGGGAGGGATGCGGTGCATACTTATAGGCTGATGTATGGATTCTGCTGTGCAGGCTGTCGCCTCTAAGCTCCAAGCTCGTTGATATAATTGTAGAAGTAGCCAACGTCCCGTATGTAATAATAGCGGTTGACTTTTTCTATGACACCCTCTTTTTTCAGCCTGCTGAAAAAGCGTGATACGGTCACGCGGTTCGAGTAGACGAGATCTGCCATCTCCTGATGGGTGAATGGAATGTTGATTTTAATTCCTCTGCCGCAGGGTGTCCCGCTCTCCCGGATCAGATACAGGAATGCCCGTACGATTCTGACGTCTGCCCTCTGGAACGAGAGGGACGATATATTCCCTGCAAGTATCCTCATCTTGGCACAGAGGTCCTGTATGAGAAAGTCTTTGAAGCCGGGTATCTCTGCCGTCATCCTCGTAAATATCGGCCCCGTCGTGCGGTAAAGGCGGCAGTTCTCTTCCGCCGTAGCCGCAGTGAACAGGGACGGGTATCCATCGAGGCTGGACAGGTTCCCGAGAAGGCTTCCCGGTCCGGCGATCATCAGATGCTTTTCACTCCCGTTCTCATCACCGGTCAGAATCCTGACGACACCGGTTCCCACGATATACACGTATGGATGTTCTTCACCCTGGGTAAATAATATCGTATTTCTTTTATATGTACATAGTTCCATCTTTGCCTGGACATCCTCCAGTAAAGATGGCATTTTCTTTGAAAAAAATAACCATGGCGATTCATACTCCGGCAAAAGGATGTCAAAATCAGCCATGGTTTGTTTTAGTGTTGATATTTTAACCACCTCCATTGAAAAACCATCTCTATTATACCACCCATGCTTATATATGCCAATCCGAAAATTTTTCCTCCATTTTGTAGCACAGGCTACTTTTTCACAGAAAGACAGGTGATAGAATACTGACAATATATCAAAGCTTGGGCAAATAAACAGATAATAATAATTTAGGAGGTGAAATGATGAAATTAAAATTGATTATTCCTGTGGCAGATACTCCTGCCACACGCAAGGCGAACAATGGCATCCCCCATGCGCTGCGTGTCTTGAATCCCGGCACCGAGGTATCGGTAGGCTTCCTCAGAAGGGGGTTCGAGGCTCTGAACACGATTACACGTGTCGGATATAACAGCCCTGAGATTGCAGAGGAAGCTATGCTTGCGGAAGCAGAAGGGGCAGACGGCATCTTTATCAACTGCTTTGCCGATCCTGCGGTGGATATGGTGCGGGAACTGGTGCATGTACCTGTATTCGGCGGTTTCCGGCCTTCCATGATGGCGGCTCTCGGATGCGGCAGACACTTTTCTGTCATAATTCCGGGCAGGGAGGATCCCGCAGGCACCCTGCTGCTTGCCAAAGTAATCGAGAACAATCCTGAATGCAGAGACAGCATCGTCTGTCAGGATTTTACCAACCTCGATGTACTCGAACTGCATGACCGGGAAGCGCTGCTCGATAGGCTGGCGGACTTTGCCGAACAATCGGGCCGTGTACACGGCTGCGACTGTCTCATACTGGGATGTACCGCCATGGCCTATATCGCAGATGACTTGAGGGCGGAGCTTGCCCTGCGCGGATGCGGCATTACGGTGGTGGAGCCGCTGTCAACGGGACTTAAGATGCTGGAAACCTTTGTCACGCTCCAGCTGAACAACAGTACGGCCCATCTCGTCCATAATGAGATGAATCAACGAATCAGATAGGAACGAAGCAGGAATGAGAATACAAATGAATAAGGAGGAAATGATATGGCATCATTATGGAAATTTCTTGAAGAGAAAGCATACGCAGGCGGTGACGACGATTTTGCGCGCAAACCGGTCCCTGAAGATAAGAAGCGCGGATGGGCCAGCAGCGCCGTCGTGTATATCGGCTGTGCCATCAGCATATCGGCCTTTACGCTCGGCGGAAGCCTTGCCACCGGCCTGACACTGAATGAATCTATCATCGCCGTTCTGGCAGGCGCCCTCATTCTGGCCGCCATGGCCTGTCTCTGTGCGGAACCGGCCATGTACACAGGTCTGTCGACGAGCATGATTGGAAAGTTTACGTTCGGGCTTAAGGGCGCCGCTCTCGTCGGCCTCCTCTATGCCGGATGCGCCTGGGGCTGGTTCGGCGTACAGGCCGGCCTGTTCGGTGACACGATTGGACAGATGTTCCGGCTCATGACCGGCAATGCCCTGTCTCCAGCGGGTGTAAAAGTAATCATAGTGATTGGCGGACTTCTGATGACAACTTCCGCAATCTTTGGCTTCAAATCTATAGAAAAGCTGAGCTGGATAGCTATACCGGCCATCGCCATCCTTATGATAGCATCGCTTGTCATGGTACTCAAGGGGCATACGTACAGTGAATTGAACACATCCTTTATCACAAATCCAATGTCGCTTGGTACCGGCATCTCGCTTGTCATCGGCTCCTTTGCGGCAGGTGCGGTAGGGAGCCCGGATATCCTCCGGTATGCGAAGAATTTCAAAGACACCGTGAAAGCCATGGTCATCGGCCTTGTCATCGGTTACGGCATTACGATCGTAATTGCCGCGGCCTGTGCCAAAGCAGTGGGGGATGCCAACATCGTCACCGTCATGATAGGCCTTGGATGGGGCGTGCTTGCCATGGTCGTCCTGGTCCTGGCGCAGTGGACCTCCAATGACAACAACGTATACAGCGGTTCCCTCGGCCTCTCCGTCGTGTTTGAGAAGATGCCGAAGTACAAGCTGGCAATATTTACCGGTGTCTCGGGCACCATATTCGCCGTCATCGGCCTGTCCAATATGATGATCCCGTTTTTCTCCGTACTCGGAATCTTCACGCCTCCCCTCGGAGGATGTTATCTGGCCGACTTCTATCTATGCAAGAAGTTCTACAGCTTTGATCGGCTGGATAAGCTTAAAAAGGTGCGCCTTGAAAGTATGGCCGCCTATCTCATCGCAGCCGCGGTAGGATTTATGACGACACAGACTTCTCCGGGATTCGCATGGTTCCAGATTACCACGATCCCCGCAATCGACTCCTTCGTGGCAGCCTTCATCATGCAGATAGCCTGTGTAAAACTATTCAACAGAAATCACGGAAAAGATTGTTCATCATCCGTATGTTAAGGAGGACTTGATATGTCAGTAAAAATGAACAAAGAGCAGCTGTATGACATGACACGCGGGGCAATTATCCTCGGCAGCGGTGGCGGCGGCGATGTCAAGACGAGCTACCGTCTGCTGGAAGATATCCTTGCAATCACGGGGGAGGTAGAATTTGCGGGGCTTGAAGAGGTGCCGGATGACGCAAATGTAGCCATCATATCCGGCATGGGCTCCCCTGCCGCCACAAAGGAACGGGGCTTTGACTGTATCGCCTGCGTCCACGCGCTGAAGCGGCTGGAAGCCGTAACCGGTAAAAAGATCGACTATGTCGCTGCTTTCGAGGTGGGCGGAGGTAATTTCATGCCTCCCATATACACGGCATGCCATACGGGAATCAAAGTCATCAATGCCGATGGCGTGGGGCGTGCGGTTCCTGAATCATTCATGATCATGCCGGAAATCCACAACGTGCGTTCTGCACCTTTCGCAATGGCGAATGAGGAGGACTTAAGCGCCGTGCTCTATTATGAGGACAGCAGCGACTGCGAGCTGATCGGCCGCCCCATCGTCAACGTATTCGGAGGATCCGCCGGAGTCGCCAACTATATCATGGACGGCGCAACCGCTAAAAAAGCGCTTGTGGCAGGTTCCTACGAGCTGGCCCGCTCGATCGGGGAAGCCGTGCGCAGAGGCATTGCCGCAGGCGAGCGCCCTGTCGAATGCATCGCAAGAGCCACCGGAGGCATCGAGATCATCGAAGGGAAGCTGTCGGAGCTCCGCATGGAGACAGAGAACAGCCATGACTGGGGATATGAGATCATTGAAGGTACGGGAGCATATACCGGAAAAAGCATAAAAATCATGATAGAAAATGAAAATATACTTGCCTTTGACCAGGACGGCAAGGTGCGCTGCGTCACACCGGATGCACTCTGCGTCTTCCAGTCCGACGGAACGCCTCTGACGAATGCTGATTTGGAGCCTGGCATGGAAGTGGCCTTCGTGGGCGTGCCGTGCAACCCGAAATGGCTGGAAGGGGACTCTGTTTCCGTGTTCCAGACGGCATATGACTACTTTGGATATAAGGACGGCTATATCCCTGTAACCGAGTTGAACTGATATACATAGAAAGGGATCATGATGGACTCTGTCTTAGACACATTGATTGATGGATACCGGGAAGACATTATCCGCAATACCCGGAACCTCGTCCGCATTCCAAGCATCAAGGATACTCCCCGGCCGCACATGCCTTTCGGCCTTTCTATCGGGCAGTGCCTCGATGAGATGCTGGCACTGTGCAGCTCTCTTGGAATGCGCACCAAAAACTGCGGAGGCTATGCCGGATGGGCAGAAATCGGCAGTGGGGAAGAACTGTGCGGCGTCCTCGTACATCTGGATGTCGTCCCCGCTGGAGATGGGTGGGAGCACCCGCCCTTCGGCGGGATTATGGAGGATGGCAAGATCTACGGACGCGGTACGGTAGATGACAAAGGTCCTGCCATCGCTTCCATCTTTGCCCTGAAGGCGGTTGCCGACAGCAGGCTTCCTCTTTCCAGAAGGATACGGATTATCTTCGGCACAGATGAGGAAAACGACTGGGCATGCATGGACTACTATAAGGAGCTGGAAGAGATTCCCTGTACCGGCTTCTCTCCGGACGCCGAATTCCCGGTCATATACGCAGAGAAGGGAATCCTGTTTGCCACCTTGGATAAGGAAGGAGCCGTAGAGGAAGATAAACCCCATATACGGAACCTGACCGGGGGCCGCAGGGCGAATATGGTGCCGGATGAATGCCACGCCGAACTCGTCGTTCCAGAGCCTAGCAGCTCTGTCGTACAGGGACTTAAAATGAGGGCCCAGCTTATCCCCGGCACCCATATCTCTGCCGGCGGACCTGTCGTCAAGGTCCGTACCACCGGGCAGACCGCTCACGCAAGTACGCCGGAGAACGGGGTGAACGCTGTGTCGAACATGATGCTGCTTCTGGAACCCTTTATGGAAGGTGATTCCTTCCAGAGCAGTTTTATAAGATTCTATCGTTCACACATCGGCGCTGAAACCGATGGTTCAGGCTTATTCGGCGATATCTGCGACGAGCCTTCCGGAAAGCTCGTGCTGAATGCCGGCCTTCTGAATATGGATACACAGCATGCGAGCCTGAAGCTGAATATCCGCTATCCGGTCACCTGTTCCGGCGTGCAGATTCAAAAGCTTCTCGCAGGCGCCGTGGCCGATGCAGGACTTACGATGCACATCGACTTGAACAGCGAACCTTTGTATAAGGAAAAGGACAGCCGTATTGTCCAGACGCTGTTATCCGTCTACCACAGCTACTGTCCGGACGGCTCAGTCCCCCTCGCGGTCGGGGGAGGCACTTACGCGAGAAGCATCCCCAATTCCGTCGCCTTCGGTCCGGTGTTCCCCGGCAAGGAGGAACTGGCCCACTGTCCCGATGAATATATCTCGATAGACGATCTCATCTTATCCGCTAAAATCTATGCCGGCGCGATGCTGCGGCTGGCAGGCAGGGAGGGCGACTGATGGTTCAGGATATTATCACCCAGTATATTGACAGCCAACGCGGCGCGATGCTTTCATTACTAGAAAAGATGGTCAACACGGACAGCGGTTCCTACACGACGGACGGCGTATTAAAGGTTGCCGGATTTATTTCAGATGTCCTGCTTCCCCTCGGCTTTGACGTACAGATGCTGCCAAGTTCCAAATACGCCCCACATCTGCTGGCCCGCAGGAGAGGCAGCGGATCTAAAAAGCTGATGTTTCTCGGACACATGGATACGGTCTTCGACGAAGGTACGGCGAAGCGGCGGCCCTTTTGCATAGAGGGAGGCAAAGCCTACGGTCCGGGCGTGTGCGACATGCAGGCCGGAATCGTCTGCCTGCTCTATGCATTGCTGGCTCTGGAAGAAGCCGGCTACACCGGCTACGAAGAATTGAAGATATTGTTCAACAGCGACGAAGAGCGGGGCAGCGAGACTTCTGAGCAATATATTATCGAAGAATGCGGCAAAAGCGACATGGTACTTGTCATGGAACCGGGCATGCCGGGGGATTATGTCGTAATCGAACGGCAAGGTGGCGGCATCTTCAACCTTGATATACAGGGGAAGCCGGCACACGCAGGTGCATGTCCGCTCGATGGAATCCATGCAATCGATGAAGCCGCACACAAGATTCTTGCGCTCCATGGTCTGACCGACTTGAGTCTCGGCAGATCCGTCAGCGTCGGTGTCATAGAGGGCGGTACAAGAAGCAATATCATACCGGAACACGTCTTTATGGAAATAGACCTGCGTGCCAGATTCCACCATGACGGGATTGCACTGATGGAAAAGATGCAGGAGATTGTTGATACTTCTTATGTACCCGGGACAGAAAGCACACTGACGAAAGTAATGTACCGCCCTCCGATAGAAAAGACACCGGGTAATCAGGCACTCTACCAGACACTTGTTACAGCCGCCAGAAAGCTTGGCATCCCGGTCAACGAAACATACTGCGGCGGCGGCAGCGATGGCAACTATACTTCCGCACAGGGAATACCAACCATCGATTCTCTCGGTCCCATCGGGAGCCTGGAACATACGGACGAGGAATACATACTTGTTGAATCATTGTTCTCCAGATGCAAGCTGACCGCGCTTTATATCGTGGAGCTTTCGAGCTGACAATATTTTCCGTGTTACAAGAAAAAGGGAAGCATTACGCTTCCCTTTTTCTTAACATCCACAGTGGAATGTGGCACATTCCGTCTGTTCACACCTACAGGCCTCGCTGCCTTCCACGCTGATTTTTCCTGCATGGCATTTGCACTCTTCGTTATACATACATTCTGTCGCCTTACAGTCGATACGGCTGCAGGCCGTAGCATTGTTCTGGCTTACGTTGCTGTATGAATCGCCTTTGCGCTCTTCAAAGCTGTCGCAGCACGTCTCCTCTGCACGCTTTGCTGAGTTCCCTCCTACCTGGATCTTATCAAGGTCGCAGTAAAAGTTCTTATTGTGTGTACAGGTCTGTACGGTACATTTTAATTCTGGCATGATCCTACCTCCTTAGTTTGATATCAGAAGTAGTATCTGCATATTAAGAATATAATATTCTTTTTTCAATTTATTGTTGATTTTTATAGTCACACAACCCTTTTGCGAACATATCATGGAACTCCAGGCAGCTCTGCTTCAGAGAGACAGGCTTTCCTGCCTCATTGATGAAACAGTGCTTCGTAAGTCCTCTGCAATGGACCATCTCTGTCTTGCTATCCACGACCTCATACACGATTGTCATCTTGATGCCGTTATATTCCTTTATATATGCATTGACCGTCACGACACTGCCAAAATGTACCATGCGGAGATAATCCGCCTCCACAGAAAGGACCGGACTCATGATCCCTCTCTTTTCCATCTCCTCATATCCCATGCCCATCTGTTCCATCAGGTCTGTCCTGGCTTCTTCAAACCAGCGGATGTAGTTGGAATGGTGAACGATTCCCATCCGATCCGTCTCATAATACTGTACTTTATGCTTATATGGTTCTATCCTGCTCATCTCTTCACCCTCTGTCTTTTATCTGATGATTCTCCTGCCGTCCGCTACCTTCCGAACTTCTCCGGATGCTGGCCCGACCAGCCTGTCTGCGGCATCGTCCCAAGGATATACATATCCTCTTCGTTCAGTGCAAACCCGAAGATATCCTGATTCTGCTTCATCCGCTCCATGGAGGACGATTTGGGAAGCGGCACGACTCCTCTCTGAAGCGCGTAGCGAAGGCATATCTGGGCTGCCGTCACTCCGTATCGTTCCGCCATCTCAAGGATAACCGGCTCCTTAAGCACCTTGCTTCTCCCCATAGGGCTCCATGCCTGTACGAGGATATCCTGTTCCTGACAGTAGCGTACCGTAACCTCCTGCGTGTAGCCCGGATGGAATTCTATCTGGTTGACTGCAGGCTTCACATCACAGTTCTCCAGAAGATTCTCTATGTGGTAAGGCAGAAAATTGCTCACTCCTACAGCCCTGGCCTTCCCTTCATGGTACAGCTCCTCAAGCGCCTGCCACGATTCTATATCAAGCCGCCGCCACTGTGTAAAGCCGTCTTCCGGAAGCGGCCAGTGGATGAGATACAAGTCCATATAGTCTGTCTGAAGCCTTTCCAGCGATTCCATGAATGCCTTCCTGATATTACTATATCCCATCTCTGTCCTCCAAGCCTTCGATGTGAGGAAATACTCTTCGCGGGCGATTCCGGACTCTGCCAATGCTCTGCCAATCTGTCTTTCATTTCCATAGAAAGACGCCGTGTCAAAGTACCGATATCCCGCTTCTATGGCCGTCTTCACTACTTCACAATCGTCACCGTCCGATGCTCTGTACGTCCCAAAACCAAGACATGGGTTCATGACACCGTTATTCAATCTATAACAATCATATATGTTGTTCATACTGCTCCTTTCCTGTCCTTCTGCCGGCTTTTTCGTTCAGCTCTTTAATCTCCCTTTGTATCTTTTCATCCACATCCTTCACTACCGTATCCGGCCTGCCGACATAGAAGCCTTGCAGATAGTCAACACCGAGTGAGATGAGCGTCTCCATCTCTTCTGCGGTCTCCACTCCTTCTGCGATGACTTTAATTCCTCTCGGCCTCGCATAGTTGACCGTGCTCACCGCAAGTGCCTGACGGTCCTTGTCCCTGTGAATATCTCTTACGATGCTCATATCAATCTTGACATAATCCGGCTGCATATAGAGCAGTGTCGATTCTGAGCTGTACCCGGCACCGAAATCATCGACCGCAAGCTGTGCGTGGAATGCTTTCAGCATCTGAATCTTATCTTCCATAATCCCGATATCCGTTTGTTCGCTTTCAATCATTTCTACGACGAGCGTATCCTTTCCTATCTGGTACCGCTCAAACAGGCTATACAGCAGCTCTTCTGAAAGTATCTGGTTCGGTATGGAATTGACAAACAGCTTCCTGTCGCCAAACGCGTCCCGCTGTGACGCGTACTCCTCAAATGTCTTGCGAAACGTAAGCTTTTCAATGTCCGGAAGCCTTGACTGTGAGATTGCCAGCCTCATGACATCGGCGGGGGATGCCAGGTCTTCCATGATGGGACGCATTAATGCTTCAAAGGCGGCCACACGTCCATCCTTCGTACTTACAATCGGCTGGAACGCATAATTGACCAGTTCATCCTCTATGAGCTTGTTCAGCTGTTCCCTGCCCTGCAGCAGAAAAGCGTCTTTTTCATAGGCTTTCCTGTCAAACTCTTTAAATGCGCCTTTATAGCTGTTTTTCGTGTCATACATGGCAAAGTCCGCATACTTCCTAAGCTCATCCAGATTTCTGCCGTCATCCGGATACCAGGCGATACCACCGGAGGCACGAACTGCTATCGACTCTCCGTCCGGCATGACGACCCTTGTATTATTCAGCTGTCTTTTGACTTCCTCTACTTTTTCCAGAAGCCATTCCTTACTTCCACAATCCGGAATAAAAGCCAGGAATTCATCCCCGGAGATGCGGCCGACGATGCCGCCGTCTCTCGTCAGGCCGCTGAATACAACTGCGGCTCTCTGTATATACTGGTCGCCATAATCATGTCCGTATGTGTCATTGACATATTTCAGATTATCCAAATCCCACATAATCATCGCCCCAAGCGTCAGGCTGCTGCCTTCCTGCAGCAGCTGATTCATTCTCCTGTTAAAGGCCCGCCGGTTCAGAAGATGGGTCAGGATATCGTAATCCCTCTCATATTCTATCTTCTGCCTCTCATAGATGTCTTTCGTGATATCCAGAACAGTAATCAGCGTCTTATCTTCGTCGGACAGCGACTTCAGATGTACCCATCTCTGCTGAATCGTATGGGCAATCTGGTAGTCTTTCTCCCCGGATTTCTCAAGCAGCTCTTCAAGCCCTGCCTCTTTCATATAATCTTCAAAGTATTTCCGGTCAAGGTAGCCACGGCTGTAATACTTTTTGTTCATCATAAACATCTTGATGACTTTCTTTGTACAGAACACTTTTTCCGTGCCTCTTTGATATTCCACAACGCCGAGAGGCAGGTTCACCAGCTCGATGATTTGGGATACTTTAGACGCATTCTGCCTCACATTGACATTGAGCGAGACGATCGCATTCTCCAGCGCGTCTATCTCCTGTACGTCGGACGGTTGGAACTTCAGCTCGTCGTTGACGTCCTTGCTGCGGATTTCATCGACCATCTTCCTGATTGGACGGGTGAAGAAGTAGCTGCCGACCACCGCTCCTGCTATGCCGAGCACGATAGACGTTGCGAAGGCTATCATCACCGTCATCTGAAGCCGGTCTGACGACCGGAACAGCGTGCTCTCCGGGAGCACGCCTATGATTGCCCACTTTTCCCTGCTGTATGGTGAAGTGCGCCTGTACAAATCGATGTTCTGAACATTGCCGTAATTGCCTGCCCCGTCATCTATCTTGCTCACACGGCCATTCGCCGGTTCATTTTTAAATTTGATTATTTGATTATCTTCTGCCAGATTCTTTGCGATGATGCCTGTGGAAAATATGGATTCATATTCTATCCCGTCTGTCGTCCTGGCAAGCACAAAGGATCCCGCATTATCCGCATCCAGCTCCTGCGGCGACATCATCGATTCGAGATAATCCTCGGACACCGTGATGCCCATGACTCCATAGACGGTTCCATCCTGTACGAGCGGAACAGAATAGGACATCACTTTGATATCCTCAGGCGACCAGCGGAAGAAGGCGGACCAGTACCCGAGCGCCGAGCCCGATTTGTCTTCATACTTCTCCGCCGCTGCAACAGGCTTCTCATACCATCCAAGATCCATCGCGTCATGTAGGACAAAGCGCGAAGACCAGTACGAATCCATAGGGATGCCGTAAGCTTTCGATATCTCGGAGGAGCCTCTCTCCAGCAGAAAGCCATTGGAATCTGCATTCGTGCCCTGATCCAGATTCCGGATCAGCAGACCGCAATGCTCCCTTGCATCCTGTCCGCCGTATCCGCTCAGAACGATGTATGCCTCTGTCGTGGAATTATACCGGAGCATATCCACCATATCCTCCGTAATATCCAGCAGCAGCCTATTATTCAATTCTTTATCCGATGCAAGATCCGAAAGGTCTCTGCCTTCCTCTCCCAGCTTAGCGCTGACTGCAGCCTGTACCTTTTCCTGATACTCCCCCAGGTTAGACCATTTGTTGAGCATGAAGTTCTCAACCGCATTCTTCCTGGCAAGCGTCGTATTGGAAAAGCTTGTGCATGCACTCTTCTTCAGATAATCGAAACCGTCGTTAAACGTAAGCGCTGAAAAACAGAGTATCCCCTGGAGCATGACTACGGACAGCATAACCACCAGCAGCTTTTTTCGAATCGAAATTCTTTTCATATTCATCATTTACGACTTCCTAGCTTTGAACAGCTTCCTTCAGCTGTGTGCTCAGCTCATTATACCATATTTCAAAGTTCTCCTCTGTCAATAGCCCGGAGACGGCCTCCTCCTGAGACTTTCCTGCCCCCAGCTGCTCTACCACCGTCTCTCTGTCCGCAGCGGCCTTTTTCTGAAGAGAATCTTCGATTATATAACGGCAGCTGTCGCTTCCTTTAAACGGAGTCATCGTATACAGATCATATGTATTACATTCTTCAAATGCAACTTCTATCGTATCCCGAACGATATCGTTCCACTCAATATTATTTTCCTTGACAATCTTTTCTAATAATTCCATATCATTGGCACTTTTCTTGACCGGCAGATAGGAAGATGCCATGCTGAACCTGCTGTTGGCATCCACATCTGTAAACCATTTCAAAAAGGTGGCTGCTGCCTCCTCTTTCTCTTTCTCTGATTTTACGACCGCCATACCAGCTCCCTGCTGTGTCACTACAGCCTCTGCACCCTCAAAGTTAGGCACCGGCATTACCATCGTCTCAATCGGATATGGATCATTGTCGCCTACGGTCACCTCCTGGGCATAGTAGGAACCTCCGGAAGAGGAGCCGATTGCCACGATGAGGTCTCCTGTCTTCATATCATCAGAACGGAACCTTCCAATGCTCGTATAGTACCCATTTACATAAGGGACATAATAGTTATCCCACAGCTTTTTCATGACATCCCGGTCCATCTGGATGGCTACCTTTCCATCTTTAACCTCAAACATATCTTCTCCGAGCTGATGTGCGCCTGCAAGCATATAATTGGCATATGCGTCACGTCCGAACAGGGCTTTGCCACCGGACCATTCATAAAAAGCTTCCGCCGTGTCGGCCAGGCCTTCCCATGTAGAAAGCTGCCTCAGATCGGAACCGGTCTCCAGCGCGAACTTATCCCAGTCGGTTTTATTAATCGTCATCACTTCCGTCGACTTCGCTATCGGGAACACGACGAGCGGCTTATCCTTTCCTATTCTGCCTTCCTCGATATACTCGTCTACATACTCATCCAGCTCATCCTTCGTAAAGTAATCGTCCAGATCAGCCAGCAGGCCCTCTTCCTCAAATTCCATGGCGTTGGAACCATAGCAGCTGAATATGTCAGGAAGGTCTCTGTCCTCTTCCTCTTTCTCCAGCTCATTTTCCAGGTTCTGGAAGAGTTCGCCCATATCCCCGCTGCTGCTTGCCTTTACGAAAATCCCTTTTTCATCTCCAACGGTATCGTTGAATTCTTCAACCAGTTCATCGAGCGCTATTTTGGCTGCCCCGTTGTAATATGTCTCTATCTCTATCACGGTAGGATTATCGGCATCTGCCCCATTACCGGCCTTTCCCGCACATCCTGCCGTCATGCCCGTAACCAGAGCTATGATGCATGCACATACAATTCTTTTTTTCATTTCTGGCCTCCCTGTCCACACTTTTTCGTAAAAGGAAAATAGAAAAAAATAGCAATATGCTATCCCTTATAATATAGCATATTACTATTCTTAAATCAAAAGATTATGTAGAATTGAACTGCAAAAGTACAATAAATACTTTTATCGGCCTTCCATACCTGCTAAGGCAGCCATAATCTGCACACTGCGAAAAACTCCCTGACCATATAATTGACGAAGAGCAGCGGGCTGCACCCCGCCGGTATACGGCACACATCCTTATAGCCAATCCTTCTGGCATACAAGCAGGCCCGGTACATGTGAAAATTATTTGATACGATTCCCACCTTCACGTTCTTATCAGGCAGATATCGCGCGGAGAATGTAAGGTTCTCCTCTGTCGACTTTGATTGATCTTCCAGAAGGATTCTGCTTCTCTTAATGCCGCAGCCGATAAGATATGCCGCCATCGCCTCCGCCTCGGAGATAGCTTCTCCCGGCCCCTGTCCTCCGGATACTATCACCATCGTCTCCGGATTCTCAGACAGATATGCCGCGGAACGCCTGAGCCTTCTCCTAAGGGAATCTGTAATCTTCGTCCCTTTTACCTGCGCGCCAAGGACGATAAGATACGGTATGCCCTTCTCCTCGGTAGAAACCATTCCACCGGCTATGAGCATCTCTACGACGGCAAATACGGCAGCCGGAATCCAGAGCAGTTTCCACAGCGGACTTTCCGCCAGTTCCGGTCGCATCCGAAACAACACCAGCAGCGCGGCACACAGTGCCCCGGCCGCCAGCCAGAATCTCGCAAAAGTTGAATTCCATCTGTGCAGACGTAAGCTGACCGCCCCATAGTACAGGAGGCAGGCGGCGCCTGCCGCAGGCAGTGCTACCTTCCACAGCATTTCTTATACTTCTTGCCGGAACCGCACGGACATGGGTCATTACGTCCCGGTTCCTTCTCTTTCCGGATTGTGCCGGACTGTTTCTGTTCCTTGTACAGAGTCTTGAGTTCTTCCTCCGTATATATATTCTTCCACTGCGGCAGTTCATACAGCCAGTCGGCTTTGGCCGCAACCATATTCTTATACAGCGTTTCTTTATCAAAGGCAAGGCTGACTACCGTATCCTCTTCCATCGTCTCGATTGGATTCGGCTCCTTCAGGCTGTCGTTGATTCCATCGAGGAAACCGGCCATCGTGAATACTTCCTGCCCATACTTTTCGGCAAGCTCTTTTACCGTCCCTTTTACTTCTTCATCCGGCTGTTCCAGAAGCTGCTCATATATCTCCTTCTCAATCTGAAAATATGTGGACCAGAACTTCTGCAGCTCACCTTTGTCTGCCTGTTCATTATAGGCTGTATCTCTCCACTGTTCTAATAACGTACGACTCATATTACATACTCCTTCTGTATTCATTTGCAATTTTATCTTGCTCTTTATATAATATACTAAAGACTCGATTAGATGTAAAGGATGATTCCGATGAAAAAGATAAAACGTATTCTAGCTCTGTCCGGCGCGGTTCTGCTTGCCGGCATGTATATCAGCACATTTGTCTTTGCCCTGCTGGACCGGTCCGAAACGATGGGTCTTCTTAAGGCATCCATCGTGTGCACAGTCATACTTCCCGTACTTCTGTACGCCTACACCCTCGTATATAAGATTACGAAAGGTGACGACAGCGGGAGGGGCGATTCAGCTTAATATCACACATAAAGCTCCGCCAGCATCCACGCAGAGCGTTTCTTTTCTGCGCCCTTTCCCTGCCTCTTCTGTTCTTTTTCCCTTATTTTTTGTCTCTTTGTAAGGTATTCTTCCATTGATATCACTTCTGGGTAATTCGACTCATTTCTCTGCTGCATAGTAGATACCTCCATTTCCATTATTCATACTCGTCAGCCGTGAAGCCCCGACTCCCGGCTTTATTATTATATTGTTGCTCCCCTCGCAATATGCCTGTTTTGTAAGCACAAATTCATTATAAGCATAAAATGTGTCTACATTGTGGCACGTTTCTTAAAATTTGCTGAAGCAAAAAGGGACGTGATCTTTTTAAAAAAGGTTACGTCCCAAATTGCATTTAATGGTGTACCCAGATGACAAGAAACGGATGCCTGATGGCATCCGTCCTGCTCTATTACTTATATATGATATCCTCTCTGCCTGGCCCGTTGGAGACCATCGTAATCGGATAACCGATCTGTCTTTCTATAAATTCTATATATCTGCGGCAGTTTTCCGGCAGCTTGCCATATTCCTTTATGCCGCGTATATCGCATTTCCAGCCTGGCAGCGTCTCCAGCACAGGCTTTGCCTTCTCAAGCAGATGGGTCGATGGAAAGTCTGTCGTCACTTCCCCGTTGATCTCATACCCGACGCATACCGGAATCTCGTCCAGATAGCCGAGCACGTCCAGCACGGTAAACGCGACATCTGTCGTTCCCTGCATCCTGCACCCGTATTTGGATGCCACGCAGTCGAACCATCCCATTCTCCGTGGCCGTCCTGTCGTGGCGCCGAACTCTCCGCCGTCTCCGCCGCGGCGTCTCAGCTCGTCCGCCTCCTCACCAAAGATCTCGCTGACAAATGCACCTGCTCCTACCGCGCTTGAATAGGCCTTGCATACGGTGATAATCTTCTTGATCTCATACGGCGGGATGCCTGCCCCGATGGCTCCGTAAGCGGCAAGCGTAGACGATGACGTCACCATAGGATAGATTCCGTGGTCCGGATCCTTCAGGGAACCGAGCTGCCCCTCCAGCAGGATCTCCCTGCCTTCGCCGATTGCTTTGTCAAGGAAGAGCGATACGTCACATACATATGGCTCCACCATCTTCTTATACTCTTGTAATTCATCATATAATTCATCAGGATCAATTGCAGGCTTATGATAGAGATGCTTAAGCAGCACATTCTTAAGCTCCGCGACGCGCACTACCTTCTCCCTCAGCAGTTCATCATCGAACAGCTCGCTCACCTGGAATCCCACTTTGGCATATTTATCAGAGTAGAAAGGGGCGATACCGGACTTCGTCGATCCGAATGATTTGCCTCCGAGCCGTTCTTCTTCATATGCATCGAAGTCCTTGTGGTAAGACATGACAATCTGCGCCCGGTCGGATACGAGAATCTTCGGCGCCGGAACACCCTGTTCTATGACAGACTGTATCTCGTTGAACAGGACCGGTATATCAAGAGCGACGCCATTGCCGATTACGCTCGTCGTATGATGATAGAACACCCCCGACGGCAACGTATGAAGCGCAAATTTTCCATAATTGTTAATAATCGTATGCCCCGCGTTGGCCCCGCCCTGGAACCTTACTATGATGTCTGCCTTCTCGGCGAGCATGTCGGTAATCTTGCCTTTTCCTTCGTCTCCCCAGTTAGCACCCACTACTGCTTTAACCATTTGAATTCCTCCTGTGTTATCAACTAACTTTGCCTATAGCATTATACTATATTTTATCTGCCGTGTAAAATGCTATTTTCCAAAACTACTCGATGATATCTTCCTCCATCTCGTACAGCAGTTCGTTCATCTCTCCGACAGAAATCTGCTTGTCAAGGCCGAACAGTATGATGCTGTCCCTCTTATTCTTCACATATAAGACAGGATATTCCGATGTCTTAAGCACCTTCTGCATCTCTTCGATAGTAAGCCCCATTCCGAATCCGAGCGCCAGCAGCTTATCCCTGGTCGGCTTGCGGGTTCCCGAAAATATCTGGTATGCATAATTGCGGTCAAGCTGTGAGCCGCGGATAACATCAGCCTTCTTCCTGCCCTTTTCGACAAGCATCTGCTCCAGATAGGCGGACAGGTCACCTGTTATAAATTCCGGCGTTTCTTTCAGATATTCGTCAAAGCTTCGCTTCTTCTTTAACAGCTCTAATAATTCTTCTGTTGATGTATTCTTCTCCACCATCTTATCCTCCCGTCATAAGGAACGCTCCTGCGAATTCAACTACTAATGTTCATTGAGATATGATAAAATGAATATCAGGAAAAATCAAGGACAAAGGATACGAATCTCATGGAAAACTTAAAAAACAGCTATCTGGATTACAATTATACCGTGCTCGCTCCTCTTCAGGATAAGGAGCCATGCACTACTCACCTCGTAAAAAATGCTTCCGGAGGAACGCTTGCCGTCAGAAAGCAGGTGTCCGGGGCACAGTTTCCCATCTATCAGAAGCTGACCATTCTGGACCATCCGAATCTCGCCCAGGTCCTTGACCTCTACACAGTAGACGGCAGATTCTACGTCATCGAGGAATACATAAGCGGCGAGACGCTGGCACAGAAGCTGGAGCGTGCAGAATATATGGAGGAACGACAGATACTCGGCTATATGTCACAGCTGTGCAGCGTGCTGACTTATCTGCATTCCCATAAAATCATCCACAGGGACATCACGCCAGGCAATATCATCATCTCCACAGATGCCGTCCTGAAGCTCATCGACTTCGACATATCAAGGACGAAGAAAGAAGACCGGAACCAGGACACGACGATACTGGGCACCGCGGGCTTCGCTGCTCCGGAACAGTTCGGTTTCGGCCAGACGGATGAACGCACGGACATCTATGCGGCAGGCGTGCTGCTGAACGTTCTGCTGACAGGAACCCTCCCTTCGCAGAAGCTGCCCCAGGAACTCTTCTACCGGAGCATCGTGGAACGGTGTACGGCTATCGATCCGGACGCCCGGTACCAGACCGTCAGAGCACTGGCCGCTGTACTGGACAGGCGCATCCCGCCGGGCGAAGTGCCGTTTCTGTCAAAAGAAGCGGTCGCGTCCATCGGCTGGATTCGTTTCTTTCCCGGATTCCGGACACGGAAGCCGTGGAAGATGGTCGTGGGCGTCTTTGGATATATGCTACTGGCCTACGCTGGCTACCGCACTGCCACCGCCCCTTTGAGCAGCGGCAATACAAGGTTTGACATGTGGCTGTATTCCATCTGGTTTTTGTACGTGCCATGGGCAATCGTGACCGACTGGGGCTATTACACGAAACACTTTTCGGTATTCAGCAGCATGACGCGTGCAAAAATAACAGCGGCGAAAGCAGGCCTTCTATTCCTGTCCTTCTCCGCCTGTATCTTCTTCTTGATGCTGCAGCTCTTATTTTTCCCATAAAAAGAACCGTGTATGCTCTGTGCATACCAAAATGAAAAAGAACTTCTGTATAGTAATGGCAGAAGTTCTTTTTGGTTATTCATCCATATAATTCAATAGCAGTTTTGTCAGATTCACCACCATCTCTTTTTCCTTAGGTGTTGCGTCTGACAAAAGGTTCGTCCAGATATCCCTGTAGGATGACTGTTCCTGGCTTATGGATTCCTGAAGAAGATAATCGACAGTAACACCAAGACAATTCGTGATATTGATAAGGCTGTCCAGCGTCAGTTTCCGCTCCCCTCTCTCAATCTGCCCGACATACGAGGTGGAGAGGTTCACTTCTTCCGCCAGCCGTTCTTGGGTCATATTCAGTTTCAAACGTTCTTCTTTTATTCTTCTCCCAAGTGCTACGTAATCCATATGACAACCCTCACATCCTATTACTGCAATTTTACATCGATTATTTTACAGTTGTAATATGCCAATCGCATTATATCAGTATGCTCATAGCATTATTACAATTGATAAAATATATACTTGCTGAACCGGCAAAGTTCAGCAGGCCACACAAGCTAAACTATCATACTAGAAAGAGGAGGGGAGATTGTGAATCCAGACAAAAAAAAGAAGCAGCAAAAAGGGGCACTTGCTACCGGACGGCTGGTCACAGGCATCATTTCCATCGTGCTCTTTGCACTGATATCGTTTCAGTCCTGTGCCGCGGGACTGAGCAATGCTCTGGAGCAGAATAATGCGACGAGCGGAACCGCAGGGCTGCTGCTGGCATTCGTTTATCTGATCGCAGGCATCATCGGCGTTGCGACGAGAGGCTCTGCCGGCGCCGCAGGACCTGCCGTCTGCAGCGTGTTCTACTTTATCGGCGCGGCTCTGACTATCGGGACAGGCAGTTCCTTTGGCGACCTGCCTGTCTGGGGCTTCATCGCCTGCGCGTTCGGCATCGTATATGCAGCTGCCGCGGTAAAGACAAAAAAAATGACAAATAAAGAGAGGTACTAGATATGAAAAAGAGAATACTGGCCGCACTGCTCATCCTTACGATGTGTCTCGGACTGTCCGCATGTGGAAGTTCTTCTTCCGGCCCGGAGGATTCCAAAGCAGATAAAAACGAAGAGGATACTTCAAAAGAGAAGGAAAAAGAAACACCCAAAGAATATGGTGTCGGCGATACGTGGACGGTAGACGGCAAGTTCAGCTTCACGTTTACATCCGCCGCTTTGACCGACGACAGAAACCAGTTTGAAGAATCCACGCCGGCCCAGGTGGTGCTGCTTACATATGACTATGAAAACATCGGCTTTGAAGGATTCATGGACTTATATTTCAGCGATAACGAGTTTACCGTCATAGACGAAGGCGGCGAGGTGGCGTCCACCTATCCGCTGTCCATCTCCAACTATCCGCAGGAGACGCCTGTCGGAGCCAAGTGTACAGGCGTACAGGCGGCATACGGACTCAAAACAGAGAGTTCGTCCATCACGATAACGGTCACCCAGACAGACAGTAAGCTGAAAGAAGAGAAAGCAGTCTTTACGCTTGCCCTGCAATAAAATGACGGCCCGGAGCATATTGCCCCGGGCCGTATCTTCTGGCTGCCTGTTCTACATAAGCGGTGCGAACAGCCGCAGCACCTGTCCCATAATCTTGGTCAGCATCGTCCGCTTCTTCACTTCCATCAGCGTCACCTTGTGGCATTTTACCAGCGTCCTCTGGAAATCCCGTTCAATCTTGTCCACTTCTGAATTGTTATAGATGAATACGCCGCATTCAAAATGAAGATACAGGCTTCTATAATCCAGATTAATCGTACCGACGGTCGCGGTGTCATCATCCGATACGAATACCTTGGCATGTACGAATCCCGGCGTATACTCATATATCTGCACGCCGCCCTCGATAAGCTCTTTATAATAAGTCTTGGCGACGGCAAACGCATACCACTTGTCGGGTATATGCGGCATGATGATGACAACCTCGATTCCGCTTTTCGCGGCACGGGTAAGGGTCGTAATCATCTCATTGTCGAGGATGAGGTAGGGGGTCATGATATGCACATACTTCTTGGCATGGTTCAATATGTGGAAATAAACCTCCTCCCCTACATTTTCATCATCAAACGGGCTGTCCCCATAAGGGATGACATAGCCGAGCTCCCGCCTGAGCCCCGGCGTCTTCTCCGTCAGGTACTTGCTGTAGCCTTCCGCGCGCCGCTCATCCACGTTCCACATCTGCAGGAACATCATCGTAAGGCTCTGCACCGCATCGCCTTTCAGCATGACAGCGGTGTCCTTCCAGTGGCCGAACCGGACCTTTTCATTGATATACTCATCCGCCAGGTTCACCCCTCCGGTAAAACCCACCATCCCGTCTATGACACAGATCTTCCTGTGGTCTCGGTTATTCTGTACCGTAGAGAGGAACGGCTTCACAGGGCTCACCATCTTGCACTTGATCCCATATCTGCGTATCTGCTCCGGATAATTGTACGGAAGCATCGATATGGCGCACATGCCGTCGTACATGAACCGCACCTCGACCCCCTCCCTTGCCTTATCCTTCAATATCTCAAGGATCGTATTCCACATGTGCCCTTCTTCCACGATAAAATACTCCAGGAATATGAACTTCCTCGCTTTCTTCAGCTCCTCAGCCATCGCGCGGAACTTGTCCTCGCCCAGTGGAAAATACTTCACCTGCGTATTCCGGTAAGTCGGAAATCCCAGCTGATTCGACAGGTAATAGGCAAGCTGCGCATTGGCAGACCGGCTCGCCCAGATAGCATCCACGATATCCTGGTCCTGTTCCATATACGGAGCCGTCTCAAGCCTCAGGCCGGCAAGCCGGTGCTTCATGTACCGTGTACCAAACTGGGTCTTAACGTACAGGTAGAACAAGGTGCCGATGACAGGCAGCGCCAGCACGCAGAGCATCCACGTCATCTTGAACGCCGGATTCCCCTCTGAATTGATGATATATATGAGTACGATGACGCCTAATATGGTAAATGCCCCGTATATATAAGCCATATATTCTGTCAGATATATCGTGGTTCCTATAAATACACCTATCTGAAGCAGAAGCAGCAGAAAGATAATGCCCATCCTGCTGAATATAATCCTGAACAGGCCCTTTTTGGCCGTGCCCGGTGCTTCAATCTGCATAAATCCGTTACTTCCTTTCTTATCTCGCTATCTGTACAGTTTAACATACTTTTTTTCTGTCTACAATACAGATAAAGGTACCCTTTTTACCAAAAAAGAGACCTTTTCCCTTTCCTTTTTCAGCAAAAAGTATTACAATAAGGGATAGTATATGAATGTAAAATTCAGGAAGGAGTTACGATTATGTCTAAATGGGGTAAGAGAATACTGGGACTGGCTGCGGTAGGCAGTGTAATCGCAGGACTTGTCTATTATTTTAAGAAGAAAAATATCTGTGACGAGGAAGATGAGTTCGAAGATGATTTCGAGGACGAAGACTTCGACCTTGACAATGATTTGAAATCAACCGCAGATCGGGAATACGTACCTTTAAATTCAGCAGGAAAGAATGAAGAAGACGCTTCTTCTGACACCGAAGAGAAGTAATATGCAAAATCAATCCCGGCCCATTCTGCCAGCAGGCAGGACGGATGGGGTAGGGAGCTGCCGGCCGTATGCCGGCGGCTCTTTTTACGTTACGTCTTCCTTCTCCTCAAGCAGCTTCCTGCTCTTCCATTTCCCGCTTCTGATACGCACAAATGAAAATATCGCTCCTATCCCCCATCCGATCGGTATGGACCACCAGATTGCGCTTGAGCCTATAAAATATGCCAGCAGATATGCGATGATGACACGCATGAACAGGTTGGACATGGAGCTGAGCATGAATGCCCCCATATCTCCTGCACCCCTGAGCAGCCCATTTCCGACA
Organism: Extibacter sp. GGCC_0201; assembly: GCF_017566055.1. Lineage (NCBI taxonomy): Bacteria > Bacillati > Bacillota > Clostridia > Lachnospirales > Lachnospiraceae > Extibacter > Extibacter sp. GGCC_0201. Next base: position 54,609 of record NZ_JABFCH010000017.1, read on the forward strand.
AACATAAAGCCCATCACGATATAGAATACCGATACGGTCTTCATATACTTCAGGCCATAATCCATCGCGCTGCCCGCAGACCCTGCGTTCAGGAAAAGTCCCAGAAGATGTGGGCCGAACAAGAAGATGATTCCGGTAATAATTGCAGAAAAGATCAGTACCATCAGAAGGCTCGCCTTGTATCCTTCCTCTACCCGTTCGTCCTTACCGGCACCGATATTCTGGGCCGTGTAGCTCGACATGGCATTGGAGAAATTCATATTCGGCATCATGGCCAGCGTGTCAATCTTCGTAGCCGCCGTATAGCCCGCGACAAACACCTTCCCATAGGAATTGACCAGTCCCTGCATAAACATCATGCTCAGGGAGACGATAGACTGCTGGATCATAGAAGGCACGCCGATTCTGGCAATCCTCTTCGCGGCAGACAGTTCAAACAATGCCGGCTTCTCCTCCTCGTACCGCTCTTCATTCTCCATTTTTGCCAGACGTTTCATGAGTATGTAAAAAGAGAATACCGCACACATCCCCTGCGCGATCAGCGTCGCCCACGCAACGCCTGCGACCCCCATATGGAATCTGATGACAAACAGAAGATCCAGGCCGATATTCGTAAGTGCCGAGACCATGAGGAACTTAAGAGGCGTATTGCTGTCACCGAGCGCATTATAGATACCGTTCAACGTATTATATAAGAACAGAAATACTGCGCCGCCAAAGTATATTCTCAGATAGACAAGGGAATCCCCCATAATCTCCTCATTCGTTCCAAGCAGCCGCAAAAGCGGCAGCGACGTGAGCTCTCCCAATGCCATGATTGCAAGGCCGATTGCGCCAAGGGCAATCAGCGCCGTAAATACCGTCGTCTTCATCTCCTCGATCTGCCCCGCCCCGAAAAGCTGTGATATGACAACCGTGCATCCCATGGAGAGGCCCGCCGCTATCGCTACAGACAGGAATACGACCGGAAACGAGGAACCGACTGCTGCCAGTGCATCCTCCCCGACAAACTTTCCTACCACCATCGAGTCTACCATATTATAGAGCTGCTGGAACAGGTTGCCGAGCACCATCGGCATCGCAAAGAAAAACAGCAGCTTAAGTGGCCTGCCGTTCGTCAGATTCTTAACCATTCTTTCTTCCCCCAATCTTTTTCTTGTACTCCACTACATTATGGGAGATACGTTTGATAAATTCGTGGTTCATGTTTCTTTCTTCTTCTGTAAATCCTCTGTAGCAGATGTCATCCCATGCCTCATAGATGTCCAGTATCGCATCATATATCCTCTCGCCTTCCTCAGTCAGGGATACCAGCTTCTGACGCCGGTTATTGCTATTCGTATTCCTGCTGACGATTCCCTTCTGCTCAAGCATATACACGGTCTTGGCTATCCTGCCTTTATCGATATCGAGAGATTCCCCCAGCTCCTCCTGGCTGAAGCAGTGGTCCTTCAACAGCCGGATCAGCCTGCCCTCCATCGGTATCAGCCCGAACTGTTCCAGTTCGCTGCGTATATATGACATCTCACCTCTTCTGATTATGCTGACATAATAATTCTTCATATGTTCTCCTTCTACATCGGACACACACTGACGGGGCTCTACATTCAGATTCAAAACGGTTGTATTATACAATTGTTGTAAAATACAACTAATATTATATGACGACCCCTGACATTTGTCAAGAATCGTACTTTTTTTATCTCCAGCATCCGGTAAGGATGCGGACTGCTTCTCTGATTTGTTCTTCCGTCAGGTTCGCGTAGCCAAGCAGAACCGTATGGCTCGACTCCTTCGGGTATCGTATCATATAATCGGAAAGCCCATATACGCGGATGTCCTTCTCCTGCGCCCTCCGGATCAGTTCCTTCTCCGTGAGTCCGTTGGCAAATGTAAGGAGCAGATGCACTCCCGCATGTTCTCCTGATATCGTACATATATCAAGAAGCGGCTTCAGCTCTTCGATCAGGACATCATGACGGCTCTTATACAGCGCTCTCGTCTTGTTGAGATGACGTTCATAATATCCTTCTTCGATAAACTTCTGCACGATCAGCTGATCCACTTTGGAAACGGTCGAATTGACGAACCTGCTCTTCTTGTCGTACACGTCCAGAAGCGGCTCAGGCAGTACCATATAGCTCAGACGGATGGCAGGTGCTATCGATTTGGAGAATGTACCAAGATAGATGACTTTGCCGTCTGCATCATACCCCTGCAGCGCTGGAATCGGCTTCCCCTTATAACGGAATTCACTGTCATAATCATCTTCGATGATATAGCGCTCCACTCTTTCCTGTGCCCATCTGAGGAGCTCGAGCCTCCGTCGGATAGGCATCACCGTCCCGGTCGGATACTGGTGCGATGGAGTCACATACGCCACATCCGCCCCCGACTGCGCCAGTTCCGGGATGTCCATGCCGTTTTTGTCCATCCCAACAGAGACCGTCTCATAGGACATGCTTCTAAAGAGGCGGTATGCCTGCATGTAGGCAGGATCCTCGAAGGCAATCTTATGTCCGGGGCCGAGCACCGTACTGAGCAGCATGAGGATATAGTCATTCCCCGCCCCTACGACTATCTGCTCCGGTGTGCAGTTCACCCCGCGCGCCTGGTACAGATAGCTGCATATGGCACAACGGAAGCTGTATTCCCCCTGGGAATTGCCGGAACGGAACAGCTCCGTCCTGTCGTCGGTGAGAATCTCTCTTGAAAGCTTTCTCCACACATTGTACGGAAAGCTCTTCAAGTCTACCCCGTTGGGCGTAAAATCATACCGGTATCTCCTCGGTTCCTCCTCCTGCCGCTCTGCCTGCGGCTTCACTCTCCTGATGGAATACAGCTCTTCAATCTCGGAGACGAAGAATCCTTTGCACGGCCTTGATTCTATATAGCCTTCCGACAGGAGCTGCTCGTATGCCAGCTCTACCGTGCTCCTGCTCACTTCCAGATGCCTGGACAGCGACCTGGTGGAAGGCAGCTTCTCCTCGTAAGCGATACGTCCTGTCTGGATGTCATTTTTGATATAATCATATATCTGTTCATAGAGCGGGGTTCTGGAATCGCTCTTCAGATTTATCGTCAGTTCATTCATATCGTCTATCTTCGTCTATTTTGGCAGCTTGAAGGAGCTCTTAAGGGATACTATCCTGTTAAATACCAGATGCTCCGGCGAAGAATCTCTCGCGTCGATACAGAAGTATCCGTTCCGCACGAACTGGAAGCTTTCACATCCCTTCGCACTGCCGAAGCTGTCTTCCACATAGCAGTTCTGAAGCACTTCCAGAGAATTCGGATTCAGGTTCAGCGACCCGTCCTCCTTGTTGTATACCCCTTTTTCTTCATCTACGAGGTTCTCGTACAGCCGTACTTCCGCCGGCTTTGCATATGGCGCCGCAACCCAGTGGATTGTCCCTTTTACCTTGCGCCCGGTAAATCCGGTTCCACATTTCGTCTCCGGGTCATATGTGCAGTGCACGACCATAACATTGCCGGCTTCGTCTGTCTCATAGCTCTGGCACGTGACAAAATAGGCATGCATAAGCCTTACCTCGTTGCCGGGAAAGAGACGGAAATATTTCTTTGGAGGTTCAATCATAAAGTCATTCCGTTCAATATATAGTTCCCGGCAGAACGGTACCTTGCGCGTCCCAAGCTCCGGATTCTCCATATTGTTATCTACGTCCAGGTATTCCACTTCACCTTCCGGATAATTGTCGATCACAAGCCGGATTGGATCCAGCACCGCCATCATGCGCGGCCTTTTGAGCTTCAGATCTTCACGGATACAGTATTCCAGCATCGCATAGTCGACAGAGCTCTGACTCTTGGACACGCCGCACATCTCCACGAACATCTTAATAGATTCCGGAGTAAAGCCCCTTCTTCTGAGCGCCGCAATAGAGACGAGTCTTGGATCGTCCCACCCGTCTACGATTCCGTCCTGCACGAGCTTCTTGATATAACGCTTTCCTGTCACCACATTAGTCAGGTAGAGCTTGGCAAACTCGATCTGGCGCGGTGCCGGATCGAATCCGCACTCCTTCACCACCCAGTCGTACAAGGGCCTGTGGTCCTCAAATTCGAGCGTACAGATGGAATGGGTTATCTTCTCTACCGCATCCTCGATTGGATGCGCGAAGTCATACATCGGATAGATGCACCATTTATCCCCCGTATTGTGATGTGCCATACGTGCGACACGGTAGATGACCGGATCGCGCATGTTGATGTTCGGAGAAGCCATATCGATCTTCGCCCTGAGCACCTTTTCCCCGTCTTTGTACTCTCCGTTCTTCATGGCCTCGAACAGGGCAAGGTTCTCTTCCACCGTGCGCTCCCGGTAAGGGCTGTTCTTCCCCGGCTCCGTCAGCGTACCACGGTATTCCCTGATCTCTTCGGCGCTCAGGTCACACACGTATGCCTTCCCCTTCTTAATCAGCGTGAGCGCGCATTCATACATGACATCGAAGTAATCCGATGCAAAATACAGGTGCTCCTTCCAGTCTGCCCCGAGCCACTTCACATCTTCCTTGATAGACTCCACGAATTCCGTGTCCTCTTTCGTCGGGTTCGTATCGTCGAACCTGAGATGGAACGTGCCGTCATATTTCCGAGACAGTCCATAGTTAAGCAGAATGGATTTGGCATGTCCGATATGGAGATACCCGTTCGGTTCCGGCGGGAATCTCGTACATACCTCCGAATATACTCCCTCCGCCAGGTCTCTATCTATCTCCTGTTCAATAAAATTCTTGGAAATCATCTCTTCTCCCATTAATAATCCTCCTTATGGATACAGTAGCATTTGTGTTCCTTATCTTATCATAAAACAGCGGGCAGAACAAGGTCGTTCATTCACGTTTTTGGATGGGCATCCAGTTCCCTTTCCATGCATACAACAGGATGAGGACGGCCCCTATAAGCCAGGACAGCGGATAAGCGGTCATGACCCAGTCAATCTTGTGTTCGATGGCAAGCGCCCCCCATATCCAGGCGACCCGGAAGATACAAAGCGAGAAGAGGAATACGAGCATCGTCTCCATCGTCTTTCCCGTCCCACGTATCGTGCCGGACAGTACCTGCAGTATTCCGAGCAGCCAGTAGAACGGACAGAAAAACCGCATGATATATACTCCGTATCCAACTACGTCCGGGTTCTTCGTAAATACGCCTATGACCTGAGGCGCAAAGGTAAGCAGCAGTATCCCTGTCAGGATTGTATAGGCGACTCCCATCCCGACCGAGACGAACATCCCCTTCTTCACCCTGTCGTATCTGCCGGCACCTACGTTCTGCCCTGCAAATGTGGCTGCCGCCATGCCAAAGCTAAGCACCGGAAGGATATTGAATCCGTCTATCTTGATGTAGGCGGCAAATCCTGCCATCGCCACCGCCCCGAAGCTGTTGACGCTGGACTGGACGATAACGTTGGAAAATGAGATGACGATATTCTGGATTCCGGTCGGAAGCCCGATCCTTATGATCTTGGACAGCAGATTGTCATAAAAGCGGATTTCCCTGATGTCCACATGGTATACTTCCTTGCTCCTGACAAGGTATAATATAATGAAGATACAGGACAGAAGCTGGCTGATATCTGTGGCAAGCGCGGCACCCACGATCCCCATCTTAAGCACAATGACGAACAGGATATCAAGTATGATATTCGATAACGCGGCTATCATCAGGTATACGAGGGACCGCTTGGAATTGCCGACCGCGTTCAGGATTCCTGCGGACATATTGTAGATGACGGAAAACACGATTCCACCGAAATACACCTGCAGATAGATGACCGCCTCCCTGAACACTTCCGCCGGCGTCCCCATCGCCCTCAGGATGACGGGGGCCAGCAAGATGCCCGCCACGGTCAATATGACGCCTGCCGCTATGGATATGGCAACGGTCGTGTGCACTGCCTTTTTCAAGCCCTTTTCATCTCTTGCCCCGAAGAACTGAGAGATGACTACCCCTGCGCCCGCCGAAGCCCCGATGCAGAACCCTATGAGCAGATTGATGATAGAAGAGCTGGAACCGACTGCTGCCAGCGCCTCGCTGCCGATATAATTACCCACGATGATGGAATCGACCGTATTATACAGCTGCTGGAACAGGTTGCCCAGAATAAGCGGAATAGAGAAGAACAGCATCTCCTTCCATATAACTCCCTCTGTCATAACTGTTGATTTTCTCATTATCCTTCGCCCTCTCTCATAATAACGAAAAAAATACTCCCTGAAAGGGAGTAATCAAGCTGTCTAGGGGACTTGAACCCCCGGCCTCCGCCTTACCAAGGCGACGCGCTACCGACTGCGCCAAGACAGCATACATGTAATATGCAACGTTAATAATATACAATATTACATGACTGTTTGTCAATATCTTTTAACTATTTTCTTACTTCGTCTCTTCCCTGGCCAGAATCTTCTCCGTCTTATTCTTGATGCGCTGCAGGGCATTATCGACCGTCTTCGGGCTTTTGTCAATCAGCTTGGCAATCGTGCGGTAATCCGTCCCCATCAGATGCAGATAGAGCACCCTGCTCTCCAGATCGCTCAGCTGTTCTTCCAGCTCGCTCTCCAAAAGCGCAACATACTCCTTGCTCAAAAACAGCTCCTCCGGGTTGCTCTGCCCCCCTGCTTCCATCGTCTCCAGCAGGGAGCCCTTTTCACCCTCCTGGTCGTAGAGCGATATATATGAGTTCAGCGGACTATGCTTTTTCCGGCGGGACGCCTCGATGGCAGAATACATCTGGCGGGTGATGCACAGCCTTGCGAAGCTGAAGAAAGATGCCTCCTGTTCCACGTCATAATCTTCCACCGCTTTGAACAGGCCGATCATCCCCTCCTGGATCAGGTCGTCGTTTTCGCCGCCGAGAAGGTACATGGCGTTCGCCTCTTTCCGGACGAGATTCTTATACTTGTCCATAATATAATCGACAATCGCCTTTTCCCCGCCCCTCAGGTTCCGTATCAGCTGTTCGTCTGTCATCTTCTCATAATCGGACATAACCACACCTCTACTTCTGCAAGCGCTGCCTTACGATTTCATAGGCGAGCACTCCTGCCGCCACCGATGCGTTGAGGGAATCGATGTCACCCTTCATCGGGATGCCTGCTGTGAAATCGCACTTCTCCTTGACAAGGCGTCCGACCCCTTCCCCTTCGCTGCCTATCACAAGGCCGATTGGTCCGGTCAGGTTCAGGCAGTACATAGATTCCCCGCCCATATCTGCACAGACGAACCAGAGCCCCTTTTCTTTCAGTTCTTCCATCGTCTTGGACAGGTTCGTCACCTTCGCCACCGGCGTGTAGTTCAAGGCTCCCGCCGATGTCTTTGCCACAGTCGCCGTAAGCCCTGCCGCCCGGCGCTTTGGAATGATGACCCCGTGGGCACCGGCCAGATTGGCCGTACGGATGATTGCGCCGAGATTGTGCGGATCTTCGATGTTGTCGAGCACGAAGAGGAACGGATCTTCCCCCCGCTCCCGGGCAAGGGCGAGCATGTCCTCTACTTCCGCATACTCATAGGCCGCACCATAAGCGATGACTCCCTGGTGCTTTCCCGTCTCCGACATCTGTGTAAGCCGTTCCTTTGTCACGAAATTCAGCACCGTATCGTGCTTCTTCGCCTCCCTTACGATAGTGCGGACAGGGCCGTCCTGGCATCCATCGAGGATGAACACCTTATCCACCGGCTTACCTGAGCGGAATGCCTCCAGCACCGCATTGCGCCCCTCGATCATCAATTCATTTACCTGACGTTCACTCATTTGTTCTCTCCTTTATACTGTCAAGCCCCAGCTTGACGAGTTCCATCATCCGCCTGTAATCCTGCTTCAGATACAGATACCCCATCAGGGCCTCGAAGCCGGTTGCACGCCTGTAGTCTGCCAGCGTCTGGTTCTTGGCCGGCGATACGCTCTTGGTGTTCCTGCCCCTTCTATAGACCGTATGCTCTTCTTCCGTCAGCCGGTCCTGAATCGTCCGCATCATCCGGGACTGGGCGGATGCCTGCACATAAGAGCTCGTCTCCTTATGCAGCTTCTTCACCTGCCGGTTGCCTTCATTCACTACAAGGCTCTTGATTATCAGATCATAAATACTGTCACCTATATACGCCAAAGCAAGAGGTGAATACTCGTTCATATCCACCTCTTTCATCTGAAACGTCTCGCGCATATATGAATCAAACTTCCATTCTATGCCTTTTTCCATTTTACTCCTTCACGTGTGTCTTCTAATATGATGCCTTTACCAAGCAGCTCATCGCGTATCTCATCCGCAAGTGCAAAGTTCCTTTCCTTACGTGCGGCCTGACGCTTGGCAATTAGCTTTTCTATGTCTTCTTCCAGCATATCCTCTTTTTTGTCAACAATCAACCCCAATACGTCTGTTAATTTGACAAGCCGTTCGAGCAGCGCCTGCAGATAGGCTCTGGAGCTTGCCCCGTCTGCCGTCGTGTTGATATATTTGACCAGATCGAACACTGCTGCCACTGCGTCAGCCGTATTGAAGTCATCCTCCATCGCGGCTTCGAAGCCTTCAACGAACGCTTCTGACTTTGCATACGCCTCTTGTTCCTCTGCGGACATCTCTTCGTCCTTCGCATTGCCCATGAGGAACTTCAGGTTATCCGCCGCATTGACGATACGCTCCAGTCCGTTCCTGGATGCTTCCATCAGGTCGGCGCTGAAATTGAGCGGACTCCTGTAATGGGCGCTCAGCATGAAGAACCGCAGCACCTGCAGATCATACTGTTCGCTGATCTCCCTGACCGTGCGGAAATTGCCGAGAGATTTGCTCATCTTATGGTTGTCGATGTTGAGGAATGCATTGTGCATCCAGTATTTCGCAAATTCCTTGCCGTTTGCCGCCTCACTCTGGGCAATCTCATTTTCATGGTGGGGAAATACAAGATCCTCACCGCCTGCATGGATATCAATCTGCTCTCCGAGATACTTCCTGGACATGACGGAACACTCGATATGCCATCCGGGACGTCCGTCGCTCCACGGCGAATCCCATGCCGGCTCCCCTTCCTTCTTCGGCTTCCAGAGGACAAAGTCAAGCGGGTCTTCCTTCTCATCTTCTCCTGTGACCAGCAGAGAACGTTCCCCCGTACGCAGATCATCCAGATTCTTGTGGGAGAGCTTCCCGTAATCCTTGAAGCTTCTCGTGCGGAAGTACACGGTACCGTTCTTCTCATACGCATGGCCTTTCTCGATAAGGTCGCCAATCATCTCCACCATGCCGCATATCTCTTCCGTAGCCAGCGGATGCTTCGTGGCCGGCTTTACATTCATGCCTTCCATATCCTTCTTGCACTCCGCGATATAGCGTTTGGATATCTCGTCCGCGGACACCCTCTCTTCAATCGCCTTCTTGATGATCTTATCGTCCACGTCAGTAAAGTTGGACACATAGTTCACATCATAGCCTTTATATTCAAAATATCTTCTTACCGTATCGAATACGATCATCGGCCTTGCATTGCCGATATGGATGAAATTATAGACCGTGGGGCCGCACACGTACATCTTGACCTTTCCTTCCTCCACTGGTACGAATTCTTCTTTTTTTCTTGTGAGCGTATTAAACAGTTTCATATTATTCCTTTTCCTCCTCATCCAACACTTCTATATTGTCTTCCCGCATGCACCTCATGCGCTTCTCCATCTCCTGGATCTGCCGGTGCATACGGATATTGTCCTTTTGCAGTTCCCGGATATCGTTGCTGATAGGATCCGGCAGATGTACCTGATCCATATCTACACGCGGTATCCTCTGGTCACCCATCTTGACTACCCTGCCGGGCACTCCCACCACCGTACAGTTGGGCGGCACTTCCTCAAGCACGACTGAACCGGCACCGATCTTAGAGTTCTCTCCAATCGTAAAGGAACCGAGTATCTTGGCACCCGCGCTCACCATCACATTGTCACGCAGCGTCGGATGCCGCTTGCCCTGTTCCTTGCCGGTACCGCCCAGGGTCACTCCCTGGTACAAGGTGACATTGTTGCCGATTTCCGTCGTCTCACCGATGATTACGCCGCTGCCGTGGTCGATGAAAAGCCCCTTGCCGATCCTGGCTCCCGGATGGATCTCTATCCCGGTCTTCCTTGCCGCACGCTGAGAGATCCACCGGGCCAGGAAAAAGTGCTTTTTCCGGTACAGCTTATGGGCGATCCGATATCTCAATATAACCTTGAAGCTCGGATACAGGAACACTTCCATATTCGATTTGATGGCGGGGTCTCTCTCCCTGATTACTTTCACTTCTTCTCTTACATAAGACAGTATACCCATACTAAACACCTCTGAAATAAAAAATACCTCGTCTCTTAACATAGATTAAGAGACGGGGTATGCCCGCGGTTCCACTCTTATAGAAGCGTACGCTTCCACTCGAAACACGTAACGTGCGTTACCCGTGTCCGGCTACCCGTTTCACCTGTTCGCCGGACAGACTCCCGAATGCACTTCACACGCCCTTCCCTCAAAGCTGCTTTCAGCCAGTGACAGCCTCTCTCTGTTAGTTCCGCGACATGTTACTCTTTTCGTTCCCTGTCTTTACCATATATATCATATAATATGAGAAAAAGCAGTATTTGTCAACACTGCTTTTTCTCATATCCTTATTCATTGCTTCTGCACCAGGCTGCCGCATTGATTGCGGCCACCGCACCGTCCGCAACGGCCGTCGCCGCCTGCCGCACCTGTTTCGCGCAGATGTCTCCTGCCGCAAATACGCCGGGAATACTCGTCATCTGCCTGTCATCTGTCACGAGATAGCCGTCTGTCTGGTCGAGTTCAGGATACAGGCCGGTGTTCGGCGTCGATCCGGCATAGATAAATACTCCACAGCCGTCACAACGAATCGTTTCCGTCTCTTTGGTATGTTCATCTCTCAGCTTCAGGACCTCTACCCGGCCGTCGCCCTGAAGCTCTGCAAGCCTCGTATGCAGGCGCAGCTCGATGTTACCGGTTCTCATTACCTTCTCTGTAAATTCCGGGATTGCTCCGAGCTGATCTTCAAAATGGATTATCGTGAGCTTCTTCGCATACCCGGCCAGGAACAGCGCTTCCTTCACCGCGCCGTCGGCACCGCCGACGACAAAGATGTCCCTGCCTTCGTACTCCTTTGCCGCCTTCGCCGCATTCATTCCGACTCCATGCCCTTCCAGTTCCGCTTCTCCAGGTATCCCGAGCTTCTTCGGCGTAGTACCTGCGGCTATGATTACTGCCTTCGCCTCATAGCTTCCGCTGTCTGTCGTAATCTTCTTCACATCTCCAGCCAGTTCGGCGGATACCACTTTCTCTTTGCGTATCTCGATTCCATAGGATTCCGCCTGCTTCTTCAGCCGCTCTGCAAACGACGTGCCTGTCTCTCCTTCTATGATTCCTGAGTAGTGGGTTACGGTCGACACGCCCCCGAGCAGCCCTCCTACTTCCTTTTCTTCCAGGACCACCGTATCAAGCCCCCGGCTCGCCGCGTAGACCGCACTGCTGATTCCCGCAGGTCCCGCACCTATGATACATATGTCATACATAATTCTTACCTCGCTTTCGTATATAGTATAGCACCAGATAACGATTAGTAAAAATTATAATATTTTATTTTTTCATAAGATGTTCTTATCATCTGACAGCTTACATCTTCCAGCGTATCTCTGCTTTATAAAGGTCTGCCTCCGTCTCTATCCTGAGCCTGCCGCCCTGCAGTTCCGTAAAGCTCTTCGCGATGGCAAGCCCCAGGCCGGAACCTTCCGTGTTCCTGGACGCGTCACCCCGCACGAAACGGTCGGTAATCTCTTCCGGGTTGAAATCAAGCTCTGCGGCCGATATGTTTTTCATCCGTACTACCGCATCCCCTCCCTCCTGTACGAGCTCGATATACACTCTCGTTTGAGGCATGGCGTACTTGACGATATTCACAAGAAGATTCTCAAATATCCGGTAGGTCTTCTGACTGTCCAGCCTCAGAACGAGCTTCTCTTCCGGATAGCTGCAGCGGAATTCCAGGCCCGCCTCTTCAATCTTATCTTCCAGTTCGAGCTTGACCTGTTTGAACAGGTTGACGATATCTACATTGACCAGATCCAGCGTCACATTCTCGCTGCTCGCCTTGCTTATCTCGAACAGGTCTTCAATGAGCACCTTCAGCCGGTTCGACTTCTGCTCCAGCACCTGGATATAGGACTTGCGCTTATCTTCGTCCTCCTCGTCCTTCAGAAGGTTCACATAGGTGATGATCGCAGTCAGCGGCGTCTTGAGATCATGCGAGACGTTCGTGATAAGCTCCGTCTTCATCTTCTGGCTCTTGACCTCCTCGTTCACTGCCATCTTAAAACCGTTCTGTATCTTCTCGATCTCTGTCCGGAACGGGCTGAACACTCCAAGGTCTCCTTCAATCTTTGTATCCAGATTCCCCTCCGCAATCTTATTCGTGGCCTCCAGAAGAAGTGCATACTTATCCTTCAGATCATTAAAATACTTCCTGAGTACGACAAATAGAAGAACCGAATATACGATAAGGCCGATGATGCCAAACAGCCAGAGCGAACAGAGCACGAGCAGGATGATAAAGTTGGCAAGCACGATCTTGATGATAATCTTGTTGTTCCTGTCGTTGAAGTCAATCTCATCCATGGAACGGTACAGCATGTTGATCTTCTCTTTGCACCAGTCCCACGCGCGTTCCAGAATCCCTTTGGCCCCATGCCAGAGCTGCAGCACGAGGACTTTCTCCTTCACATACTCCCGGATGCCCATCTTCTTGATCTGCCGCAGGCAGCATGCGCCCCAGTAGACCGATGCAAAGAACATCGTCCAAAGTATGAAGTCCAACATATCCGGTACTCCCTTCCTTCTGCCCAGAATCACGTCTACATTGCCCATGATTGCACAGAACGCCACGAGCGGTACTCCGACTGCCGCCTCGAGCGGCGCGTGAAATATCATCTCCTCCCCGGTGTGGAAGGACGGGCGGCTTGGAAGATACACGGCAGCCAGGCACATAAGCAGGATGAGCACAGATACGCCATATACGATTGCATCAGGCGCAAAGCCGTAATAGCTGAGCGATTCTTCCAGATAGTCGTTGACATTCTGCTTCGTCATCACATAAGTATAGGTTCTGTCTGCAGGTCTGCTCAGCTCTTCGACATTATATTCCATTGCATAGTCGGAATACATGTTATCGCTGTCAGAGCTGCTGATGAGCCTTTTCAGCTCCGTCATCTGGCCGTCCCTGTAGTCGCCTGTCACCGTTTTTACAGTAGCCGTGCCATTCTTGTCATATGAGATTACGATTCCAATCTCGTATTTATCCAGGTCTGTCTCCTTCAGCTCGTCGGAGGTGCCGGTCAGGCTCTTGCCGATTACCTCCCCGCCGCCATCCTGGACCTGATATTCCATATACGGATATATCTCTTTAAAATACTGCGTCAGCGATGGGTATTCTTCATCCAGGCTGCTGTCCTGGAAGTTCCCCGCCTCCTCTATGTTGTAGAGGACATAGCTGCTCTTCAAGAACAGGTTCAGGAAATCCTCGGACTGGAGATACCCGTCCTTGACCCTCTCCTCCGTCTTACGGCTGTCATCATATGACTGGCCGTACTGGCCGATCATGATGCACGATGAGAGTAATATTATGATGATAATTAAAGCTACGGCAAGTTTATGCCTGTTTTTCAATTTTGTATCCAACGCCCCACACCACCTTCAAATATTTCGGTTCTTTCGGATTGATCTCTATCTTCTCACGGATATTACGGATATGGACCATGATCGTATCCGTCGTTATGGCCCGTTCGTTCCACACGCGTTCATAGATCTCTTCTGCTGAGAATACTCTTCCGGGGCTTTTCATGAGCAGCAGCAGTATCTTATACTCGATCGGCGTAAGCTTTACCGGCTCCCCGTCCACCGCTGCTTCTACCGTATCTTCATTTATTTCCAGCCCCCCGATTACGTGGATGTTAGAGGAGTCCTCTTTTGCGTTCAGCTTTTCTGCAAATTTCCGGTATCTTCTGAGCTGGGAATTCACCCGTGCCAGCAGCTCCATCGGAGTAAATGGTTTTGTGACGTAGTCGTCCGCCCCGATATTAAGCCCCATGATCTTATCCACCTCTTCTGATTTGGCTGACAGCATGATGACGGGAAAGTCATGCTTTTCCCTCAGCCTTACTACCATGGTGATGCCGTCCATCCTGGGCATCATCACATCCACGATCGCCAGGTGTATGTCTTCCCTTTCGATGACTTCCAGCCCTTCTTTGCCGTCAGCCGCCTGGAATACCTCATATCCCTGGCTTTTCAGGTATATCTCGACACCTTCCCTGATTTCCTTGTCATCTTCCACTATCAATACATGATTCATCTCCATCGTCGTCCACTCCTCATCTCATATGTTCTGCATGGCCCAAGCCAGATTGATATTCATAAATAACACCTCCCTTTGATCCCCGTAATATTACTTTACGACCGGATTCTAAAGGGAGGCTTTATAAAAAACGAAAGAATTTCTAAAGTTGCCTGCACCGGCCGGCCTGTCGGCGACGCCGGCATCATAGACGCAGGATATCCAACATTTCAGACATCTTATCTACGCTGATCTGTCCCGGTGCCGATGCCTTGCCTGCTGCCGCGAATGTAACGCAAGAACCGAACACTTCTCCCGACAGCCGGCTCACCGCACCAAGTGCCGCCATGGACATCGATATGACCGGACTGCTGTCCTCTGCTTCCGTCACGGTGAGCGTGGCGTCAAGAAGCGTCAGGACGTCCCGGCCGGACTGCGGCATGACTGCTATCTTCCATATGTCTGCTCCCAATGCCTTCATATGCCGGAATCTTCTGAGCAGCTCTTCTTTCGGAGGCGTCTTATGGAAGTCATGGTTGGACGCCACCACCTTGACGCCTGCACGATGTACTTCCCTCACAATGTCTTGTGCCGACTCCCCGGCCGTGAACACTTCCACATCGATAAGGTCCGCATATCCTGACCTCGCAGCAGCCGCGCATAGCTCTGCGTACGCCCCTGCGGCCACATCGGCAGCCCCGCCTTCCGCTGCCGTACGGAACGTAAAAAGAAGGGGAATCTCTCCGAGCACCTTCCTGAGTTCCCGGACCGTATCCAGCACCTTGCCGCTGTCCTTTACATCCTCGTACCAGTCAGCCCTCCACTCTGCCATATCCAGCGGAAGTCCGGCGATAGCCGACGCCTGCGCCAAGATTCCCTCCTTTTCTTTCTCCACGATAGGGACGCATATCTTCGGACGCCCTTCGCCGATCTTGATATTTCTGACGGTTACCGGTCTCATCTTGTTCTCCTTTCCCTTCTATACGACTTCATTGATATATATATGTGACAGAGGTATGATCTTATCAAGCTCCTCTTTCATGCGCTCCGTCATCCTGACGCCTTCTTGACAGCACGCTTCCTCTGCCGTACACGCGCCAAAGACAATCTCGCCAAGCGCAGAGATATCAACCGTCCCTTCGCTGTTCTCTTCCTTCCCTTCCATCAGCATTACGCCGGAATGCTCTGTCCCTGTGAGGACGACGCACCGGTTGTTCGCTTCGATGACCGGATCCGTGATGCGAAAGCATACCGCCGCCAGTCTCTTAAGGCTCAGGCTCATGAGCATCCGCTCTGCATCCACAATGCGTATCATGATTACCGGTCTGTCCGTGTCCTGCTCCGGAACATAAGGGCGGCAGTCTGTTATCATGCCTTCCTTCCGGTACAGCATAAGCGTTCCGCCGTCCGCTGCGTATTCTCTTTTCAGCCTCTCATAATAAGTGGCGCTTCGTAAGGCGAACACATCATAATGCTGCGCCAGATGCTTGTTCGCCGTATCCGCAAGCTCTTTGCATTCTTCGTCCTGGAGCGCGCGGATGACCGTATCTTTCTGCCCCTCGTCTGCCTCTGTATAGAAGCGTCTCTCCTGCTCATATACGGTGCGGAAATCATAGGGCAGATATATGGATTCCGCGGCGGGCATCAGGTAGGTGAATGTCTCGCCGGACCGGTACATGTCCCGGAGGGCGACGGTCAGCAGCTCCCTCATATACCCCTTCTTCCGGTAGGCCGCCCTCGTGGCGACTGCCACGATATAGTGGGCCGTCTGTTCCCGGCCATTTACATACATCTTATATGGATTGAGATGGAGCATCGCCTGGATATCCTCATCTTCTTCTATCACATATATCTCATTCTCTTTTATCTTCTCGGCATAATAGTAATCTACGAATTCCCGACTGTCATCGGGAAACACCTCTTCATATAGGCGCCTTGTCCGTATATGCTCTTCTGCGGGCAGTTTTCTCATATTCATGTATGTCCCCTCCTTTCTCAGATTCCGGCCTGCGCCGGCACGTTATCCTGTCACAGAACCAGACTCCCCCATCCTGTGGGGGCCTGTGTAACGAAAATAGACTGCGCGCTGCGCAATCTATCTTCCCTGTCGTCACATTCTGTTGCGCGGGCAGCCGGAACACCCTCCGCAGCCGCTTTCTGCCGGTCCTACTGCATAACTTGCGTTCGCTATCGTCTCAAGTCCTGCTATCGCCTGTGCTGATATTCCTTCCCCGCTTCCTGTAAAACCAAGACCTTCTTCTGTCGTAGCCTTTATATTCACCTGTCCCGTCTCCAGATGCAGCGCCGCAGCGACATGTTGCCGCATGTCCTCTATATAGGGAGCCATCTTCGGACGCTGTGCGATTATCGTCGCATCGATGTTGCCGATGACGTACAGTTCCTCTTCAATAAGCTCTCCGACACGCTCCAGCAGCTTCAGACTTGACACCCCTTCATATTCAGGGGCCGTATCGGGAAAATGCTTCCCAATATCCCCAAGAGCCGCGGCTCCAAGCAGCGCATCCATAATAGCGTGCAGGAGCACGTCCGCATCTGAGTGGCCGAGCAGACCTTTTTCATAAGGAATCGTGACCCCGCCGATTACCAGCTCTCTACCTTCCACAAGCTTATGAACATCATAGCCCATTCCTACCCGCATATCATTACTCCTCTTCCTCTTCGCCAGCCTTATCTATATGATTGACATCTTCCACAGTTTCTACCATATTTTCTTCCTTATTCCCGGGCAGGGCATCGTCATGTCCTTCCTCCGGAAGCTCTTCCACTTCCTCTTCCTCTGGATCTGCGTCCGGCTCCTGAAACCCTTCTTTCAGAAATATCCTGACACCTGTCAAGAGCCACCCAAGCCCAATCACGGCGAACACCGCTCCGGCCACCGTATACCATACATAATTTTCCGGCATCTCTGTCAGGGCATCTTTTATGAGCCCGATACCAAGATACGCAAGATAGCCTCCCGTAATAAGCCGGAATACGAAACGTCCTTTTGTCATATTTATCTGTAACCTCCTGTATTTTCTACATTTATCCTCGCTTTGACCGATTAAAAAAACTATATCATAATCTCATATTGAATGCAATAACGGCGGAAAATGCACGTCGGAAAAAAATTACAAATTTCATCAAAAAAAGTGTTGACATATTCCTGATTTCAATAGTATAATAGCAAAGCGGGTTGCGGGAACACAACCTATAAGATGGGATCATAGCTCAGCTGGGAGAGCATCTGCCTTACAAGCAGAGGGTCATAGGTTCGAGCCCTATTGGTCCCATTTGCAAGAAAAGATTTGTCTTTTCCTGTAACAATTACACATATGGCGGGATAGCTCAGTTGGCTAGAGCATACGGTTCATACCCGTAGTGTCGCTGGTTCAAATCCAGTTCCCGCTACTTGAAAATCCATCGGTGACGATGGATTTTTTTGATGGGTCCGGGAAGGGGTCAGGCCCCTATGGAATCATAACATGTGTAAGTTTATTCCATAGGGGCCTGACCCCATGCTTCCTCTACACGATGCCCTGTGCGGTCATCGCCTCTACTACTTTCTCAAATCCTGCTATGTTGGCACCAACGACATAATTGCCTTCGGCTTCGTAGCGTTTTGCCGCATCCGCCATGTTGTGGCAGATATTTATCATGATGCCCTGGAGCTTGGAATCTACTTCGTCGAATGACCAGCTCAGCCGTTCGCTGTTCTGTGACATCTCAAGAGCAGACGTGGCAACTCCGCCCGCATTGGCTGCCTTGCCCGGGGCAAAGAGCACGCCATGGCTCTGCAGATATTCCGTCGCCTCCAGCGTGGCAGGCATGTTGGCTCCTTCCGCCACCGCGATACAGCCATTTTCAACCAGCAGCTTCGCGTCATCGATCAGTAGTTCGTTCTGCGTCGCGCATGGCAGCGCGATATCTGCTTTTACGGACCATACGCCGCGCCCTTCATGATATTCGGAGTTCGGACGGTAGTTCTTATATTCTGTCAGCCTTGCGCGGTTTATTTCTTTGATTTCCTTGAGCGCGGATACATCGATTCCGTCCGGGTCATATACCCATCCGTTGGAGTCGCTCACCGTCACGACTTTCGCTCCGAGCTGCTGCGCCTTCTGTGTCGCGTAGATTGCGACATTTCCGGATCCGGATACCGCCACCGTCTTGCCAGCGATGTCATGGCCGTTAATCTTCAGCATCTCCTCCGTAAGGTAGAGCAGGCCGTAGCCTGTCGCTTCCGTTCTGGCGAGGGAGCCTCCGTAGCTCAGGCCCTTGCCGGTAAGTACCCCTTCGTATACGCCGCGGATCCTCTTATACTGTCCGAACATATAACCAATCTCTCTTGCCCCGGTTCCTATGTCCCCGGCCGGTACATCCGTGTCTGCTCCGATGTATTTGCACAGCTCTGTCATGAAGCTCTGGCAGAATGCCATGACTTCCCTGTCTGATTTTCCCTTTGGATCGAAGTCCGATCCTCCTTTTCCGCCGCCAATCGGCAGGCCGGTCAGAGAATTTTTGAAAATCTGCTCAAACCCAAGGAACTTGATAATCCCAAGATTGACAGACGGATGAAGGCGAAGGCCTCCTTTGTAAGGACCGATTGCACTGTTGAACTGTACACGGTATCCTGTATTCACCTGGACCTGGCCTTTGTCATCTACCCACGGCACACGGAACTTGAACTGCCGCTCCGGCTCCACAAGCCTCTCTAACAGCGCGTCTCTTCTGTACTTTTCCTCATTTGCTTCCACCACTACTCTGAGAGATTCCAGCACTTCCTTCACCGCCTGGTGGAACTCCGGTTCCGCCGGGTTCTTGGCAACTACTTTTTCCAGCACTTCATCAACATAAGACATATTAACTCCTCCTTGGTTTTTATATTAATCAGGCGGGCAGATCGTGTATCGGACTATCCCTCTGACGTCTCTGTCCATTTACCATCTTAAAGTATTCCTATGGAAATGACAAGAATTTTTTTCAGGTTTTTCCACTTTTTTGCAACTTTTCCATTTGGTTCTTGCAAATCACCGCTTTTTTATACAATTTTTACGGGTGTTTGCTAATAATTTGCATTTTACCGCTTTTTCATTTTCATATTGCACTTGTTTTCTCCCTGTCCCCCCGCAGCCGTATGCTACATTCCCGTGGACCGTGCGCTATAGCTATCGCCTGAAGTCTGAAGGGATCCACTTGTTTTGCCCTATCGGAACGCAGCCCGGCACCTTTACCTCAAAGTTATTATATAAGCTACCGAGGATTTCCGCAAATGCGGCAGGGGTAAGCCGTAAGAAGTCAGGAGCCGAAGGAGAAGCCGCCTTCCACTGGTCAAGGTAATCCTTCACCACCGCCAGGAGCTGCCTATGAATCTGCTGCCCCGTGCCAAAGAAGGAATCGCCCTTTACCGCCCGCGTGTCCAGCCAGTCGCTGGAGACCCATATCCTGTCAAAATGTCCGAGAGGGAACTCAACATAATGCTTCGTACCGTTTAAGAAAGGCTGCCTGCATACGGGATGGCCACCAACAAATAAGAGAAAAAATGTATTGCCGATATTACCGAAGGTATTCCAGTCCCTGTCCGTCGTATGTCCGGAAGATTTTTTCATGCTCCCGGCCTCCGCCACTCCCAGAGAAAGCGCAGACCGGATAGAGGTGAAGGTCGGCTCTTCAACGGTTGTGTAATGTCGCACGGTAAAGGCCCCGATGCCCAGAGCCGGAGGAATCTCCGTATTCTGCCGGAATTGTCTGAAAGCAAATATACGTCTCAGCAGTTGATTCTCAGCCGTGATATCCTGGATACTTTTTTCCAAAGTTCTTATTTGCAGGCGTGCTCTATTCTTTACATTGCCCAATTCAACGAGCCTAGAATCCCCCATCAGAGGCGGAGGTGGCGGAGCAAGGGAAGAAACCGGCGAGGTGGAAGAAGGTTCCTTTGTCATTACTTGTTCCGCAGTATGCTTAAGGTACTCCTCCTCTGCTTGTCTATAAGCAGCCTGTGCCCCGGCCAGATTGTCTTTCATCCGTCCAGTCGTCCGCTCATAATACTGGAATAGATTGTCATGTATAATATTCTGCAGTCTTGTGGAGAATTCAGAAAGAGCCATTAATCTGTCTATGCTTCTCAAGCTGAAGCGCTTAGAATAATGTTCCAGGATTGCGCCGACAATGTCCGTGCGCCCTGGCAGCCGTTCGTTCTCATATAAGGGCTCGATGATGCTTTCCAGCTCCTCAGAATTGCAAACAGGAGTCAGATGCAGCACATCCGCAATCTGATTCAACTCGGCGTATTCTTTGTCCGGCGCGTTAATGCATGCCTCGATAATACTTAAGTATAATTCTCTCTTTCCCGGAGGATACGTATAATCTTCCTCCAGCTTTGCTAATATCTCCCCACGCACTAATTGCATCAGTCCGCCTGCCAGCTTCCCCTGAATTACGGGAGGATGGCTCGGAAACGTTTTCACCTTTGTACGCGGCCTTTTCTTATCTTCATAGGTATACATCCTGGAATCACCTTCCTTTCTTTTATTGAACGTCTCCGCCCGTTTGCCCCATTATAGCAGGCCGCGGCCCGTTTATCTGTGTATATTCATACTTTACGCCTATCCTTCCTATTCCAGAACAAAGCATCCTATGGTACAAAAAACTGCCCGGCACAACGCCGGGCAGCAGCTAGCTATTCCTGTTTGATACATTTCCTGTCTTGCAGTCAGCTTATCACAGTTATTTGAAATATTCCACACCAGATTCAAAGATCTTCAGATCCTGCTCTCCGTAGATATTCACCGCCACAGAGCGGCCCCGCCTCTCGGAGTGGGCCATCTTGCCGAGCACCCGTCCGTCAGGGCTTGTGATACCTTCGATGGCATAGTAGGAGCCGTTTACGTTCCACTCCTCGTCCATGCCTATATTGCCGTCCGGGTCACAATACCGGGTTGCCACCTGTCCGTTTGCAAACAGACGGGCAATCGTCTCATCATCCGCCACGAAGCGGCCCTCGCCATGGGACGCCGGATTCGTGTATACTCCGCCGAGGGCAGCTTTGGCAAGCCACGGCGACTTATCTGTCACGACCTTCGTGTAGACCATCTTGGATATGTGGCGTCCGATCGTATTGTACGTGAGCGTCGGAGAATCCGCGTTCTGTCCGACGATATCACCTTCCGGCACGAGGCCGAGCTTGATAAGCGTCTGGAATCCGTTACAGACGCCGAGCACGAGGCCGTCCCGCTCATTCAAAAGCTTCTGCACCGCCTCCTTCATCTTCTCGTTCTGGAATGCGGTGGCGAAGAACTTGGCAGAACCGTCCGGTTCGTCACCCGCGCTGAATCCGCCCGGGAACATGATGATCTGGGACTGTCCGATGGCCTTCTCGAACACGCTCACGGAATCGGTGATGTCCGCGGCGTCCATATTACGGAATACCTTCGTGATGACTTTCGCTCCCGCGCGCTCGAACGCCTTCGCGCTGTCGTACTCGCAGTTCGTTCCCGGGAATACCGGGATAAATACCGTAGGCTGTGCAATCTTGTGCGTGCACACGTGGACGCCGGTGGCATGGAAGCACCCGTCTTCCCCGAGCCGGCCGGCCTCCGTCTCTTCGCCGGCCACGAAGAATGCTGTCGGTCCTCCTTCTGCCTCAGATCTGGTCGGGAACACCTTCTCCAGCGTCTCTGTCCAGGCGGCTTCTGCCTCGCACAGGCCGATGCTCATATCTCCGTAGGAAAGCGCGGCATCGTCCGTCACCTCACCGATGACGGTATAGGTGATGCCAAGCTCCCCGACTTTATCCGCCGGAACTTCTGCGACGATATCTCCAAACGCAGGGGCGAACAGGTCTCTTGCATCTACGTTGTGCTCTATCTTCACACCCATTCCGTTGCCGAATGCCATCTTGCTCACCGCGGCCGCGATGCCATGACGGTCCAGCGCATAGGCGGATACGATCCTGCCACTGCGGATGTCGTCTGTAAACTTGCCGTACTGCTCCATCACCTGGCTGTAGACCGGCACGTCATACGCATCCGTCTCTATGCGGAGCCATACGAGCTTATTGCCCGCCTTTTTAAGCTCCGGCGTGATGATATCCTTCTCTGTGGCGATGTCGACCGCAAAGGACACGAGAGTCGGCGGCACGTCGATGTCCTCAAAGGTGCCGGACATGCTGTCCTTGCCCCCGATGGACGGAAGGCCGAATCCAAGCTGTGCATTGTATGCTCCGAGAAGGGCTGCAAACGGCTGGCTCCATCTTCCCGGGTCTTCTGTCATTCGACGGAAATACTCCTGGAACGTGAAGCGGATCTTACTGTAGTCCCCGCCTGCTGCCACGATTTTGGCCACCGATTCCGTCACCGCATAGATGGCTCCATGGTACGGGCTCCATGTGGACAGATACGGGTCGAACCCATAGCTCATCATCGTCACCGTATCGCAGTCACCTGTAAGCACCGGAAGCCTGGCAGCCATCGCCTGCGTCTCCGTCATCTGGTACTTGCCGCCGTGAGGCATGAATACGGAGGCCGCGCCGATGGAGCCGTCGAACATCTCCACAAGCCCTTTCTGGGAGCAGACGTTCAGGTCTTTGAGCGTATCAATCCATTTTGCCCTCACATCCGCCACTTCCTCGCGGCTCAGAATCGTATCTGCACGGTTCGGGATATCGACCCTCACCGACGTCTCCTGATGGGCGCCGTTCGTGTCAAGGAACGCACGGGACAGGTTCACGATCTCCCTGCCTCTCCAGGAGAGCACAAGCCTCGGCTCTTCGGTTACGACCGCCACCTTCGTGGCCTCCAGGTTCTCTTCCTTTGCATATGCCAGGAAGGCATCCACATCCTTCGGGTCCACGACGACCGCCATACGCTCCTGTGACTCCGATATGGCGATCTCCGTGCCGTCCAGGCCGGCATATTTCTTCGGCACCTTGTCAAGGTCTACCCGCAGGCCGTCCGCAAGCTCTCCGATTGCGACAGACACGCCGCCTGCACCAAAGTCGTTGCACTTCTTGATGAGCCTGCTCACCTCTTCCCTGCGAAACAGCCGCTGAATCTTCCGTTCCGTCGGCGGGTTCCCTTTCTGTACTTCCGCGCCGCATGTCTCTATCGACTCTTCCGTGTGCACCTTGGACGAACCGGTGGCACCGCCGCAGCCGTCCCGGCCCGTGCGGCCTCCAAGCAGGATGATGATGTCGCCGGGGTCGGATGTCTCACGGATCACCGCGCGCCTCGGCGCAGCGCCGAGCACCGCCCCAATCTCCATACGCTTCGCCACGTAATTCGGATGGTATATCTCCTTGACCGCTCCCGTGGCAAGCCCGATCTGGTTGCCGTAAGAGCTGTAGCCGTGGGCCGCCTCCCGCACGAGCTTCTTCTGGGGCAGCTTCCCTTTCATCGTATCTTTCACGGACACGGTCGGGTCTGCCGCCCCTGTCACGCGCATCGCCTGATATACATAAGTACGCCCGGACAATGGATCTCGGATTGCACCGCCGAGGCAGGTAGCCGCGCCGCCGAAAGGCTCTATCTCGGTCGGATGGTTGTGCGTCTCATTCTTGAAGTTGACGAGCCACTCTTCCTCCGCCCCGTCTACCGTCACCGGTACGACGATGCTGCATGCGTTGATCTCGTCCGACTCTTCCTGGTCCTCAAGCTTCCCTTCCTTCTTCAGCTTCCTCATGGCCATGAGCGCCAGGTCCATCAGGCAGACGAACTTGTCCTCCCGGCCTTTGAATATCTCGCTGTGGTCCGCGATGTACTGTCGGTACGTCTTCTCAATCGGCTCCCTGTAATCGCCGTCTCCGAACGTCACGTCCTTAAGCTCGGTGGAAAAGGTCGTGTGGCGGCAGTGGTCGGACCAGTACGTGTCAAGCACGCGGATCTCCGTCATGGACGGGTCCCGGCTCTCTTGCGCCTTAAAATAATTCTGGATATGCCGGAAGTCTTTCAACGTCATGGCAAGGCCGAGGGAGCCGTACAACTCCTCAAGCTTCTCCTCGTCCATCTCTTTGAACCCGTCAAATACGATGACATCTTCAGGCTCTTCAAATTCCGTCACGAGCGTCTGCGGCTTGTCCATCCCCGTCTCTCTCGAATCGACCGGATTGATGCAGTGCGCCTTGACCGCCTCGAACTCCTCCTCTGTTATCGTTCCCTCTATGACATAGGTCGTGGCTGTCCGGATGACCGGCTGCTCGTCCGCCTTGATAAATTGTACGCATTGCACGGCCGAGTCTGCACGCTGGTCGAACTGGCCGGGCAGGAACTCGACGGAAAAGATCCTGCTGCCTTCCTTCACCGGGAACTCTTCCCTGTACAGCATATCTACCGGCGGTTCAGAGAAGATTCCGCTTAGAGCCTTCTCAAATATATCTTCCGATATGTTCTCTACGTCATAGCGGATCAGCACGCGCACATCCTCTATGCCGCCGATGCCGAGATAGCTCTTCACCTCATGCTTCAGGTCCTTGGCCTGTACGGCAAAGCCCGGCTTCTTCTCTACATATACTCGTTTTACACTGCTCATTGATCTTCCTCCGTTCATGAATTGTATGATTATCTTGTTCCATCATAACATACTTGATATTATTAGTGAAATTAATATAACTTAACTCTCTTATAAGTGTCACTTATCATCTTTATCCTTCTTCCCATCCTTCTTTGCCATGACGGTCCGCCAGACTCTTAAGACGATCCAGATGGCGGCCAGGCTTCCGATAAACACCGCCCCGATCCGCATGGTCATGTCATAGAAGAATCCTTCCGGCAGCATCCGTATCATATAATCCGTGGCCGGGTCGAAGAGCCAGAGGTCGTTAGTAAAGAATATCTCATGGAATATGGTAAAGTATTTCGTAAAGTCGGACGCGAACAGAAGTCCGAGCAGGACGACGATTACGAGGAACAGCCCCAGCCCCGCCGAATAAGCCTTCGGGATGAGCCTTCTCAGATCCGCCTTCCTGAACGCAAGCAGCGCCATCAGAATCAGGAATATGACGAGACAGGCTGTCCGCACGTCAAGCCCTCCGAGAAAGAGGTTCTTCACGTCCGCCATATGCGCCCGGTCCTGCTCATTGAAAAAGTCCTGGTTCTTGCCGTCCACAACCGTGATGACGGACAGCTCCTCCTCTTCCCCGATCAGATAAGCCATCATGTGCTCCGTCACATCCATGACTTCCGGCATCTCCATGCCCAGGTCTTCTGTCACGTTATATTTGGCATACTCCTTCTCATAGAACTTATACTCCGGGTCCCCGTATGCCGCAAGCTGGAAGCTCGTAATCAGGATGGCCGTGATGAGGAACAGCATTGCCGCTACCGCTATAATAGTGTGTGATTTCTTCATGTCGTATCTCCTCCGTCTCCATCTTACCATACTGCATATTGTAATTCATCCTTTTTTGACTTATAATAAAGGACAGATTTATAAGGAGGACTTATAATGGATATCAATTATGAACTGTACAAAGTGTTCTATCATGTGGCAGTGAGCTTAAGCTTCTCCGAAGCTTCCAAACAGCTCTACATCTCCCAGTCCGCGGTGAGCCAGTCCATCAAGGCTCTGGAGAAGAAGCTGGATGAGACGTTGTTCATAAGGAGCACAAAAAAAGTCCGGCTCACGCCGGAGGGGGAGATATTGCTGCGCCACATTGAACCTGCCATCAACCTAATCAGGCGGGGAGAGACCCAGATCATGGACGCCGCCTCCCACGGCGGCCAGATCCGCATCGGCGCCAGCGACACGATATGCCGCTACTTTCTCGTCCCCTATCTCGAACAGTTCCACAAGTCCTTCCCGGGCGCACATATCAAGGTGACGAACGCCACTTCCATCCGCTGTGCGGAGCTTTTGGAGAGCGGCCAGGTAGATCTGATTGTCGTCAACTACCCGAACTCTTATCTCGGCAACGTGGCCTCGGTAAAGACGATCAAGACGTTCCGGGACGTCTTCATAGCGAATGAAGCCTTCTCTTCCCTGAAGGGCCGGGTCCTGTCCTTCCGGGAGCTGCTCGAGTATCCGATCCTCATGCTCGATAAGAAGAGCACGACGAGCGAATTCCTCCACGCCCTGTTCCAGCAGCACCAGCTCGACCTCGTCCCGGAGATCGAGCTGAGCAGCAACGACCTGCTCATCGACCTGGCAAGCATCGGCCTTGGAATCGCCTTCATCCCGGACTACTGCATCCCCCACAAGTCCACAGGCCTGTTCACCGTAGAGACGAAAGAACAGCTGCCGCAGCGGGAGCTTGCCGTGGCATACAACGAGCATATGCCGGTGTCAAAAGCCGTGGGAGAATTCCTGCACTGCCTGACCGGGACGGACGGCGCACGCAAGTGAGGCTGCATCATCCTTCCGGTTCCCAGAAACGGTGCATCTGCTCCTTTACATTCCTGAGGCTGCAGTACCACGCCGTCTTCCACTCCCGGGGAAATATCTCCCGGTACCTTACGTCGCCAAACCGTTCGTCCAGCAGGAGGATGACGCCCCGGTCCTCATCCGTCCTTATGACGCGTCCCGCCGACTGCAGCACCTTGTTCATACCCGGGTACAGATAGGCGTAATCAAAGCCTCGGTATCCTTTCCCGTCAAAATACGTCTTCAGAAGCTCCCGCTCACGGCACACCTGTGGAAGCCCGGTTCCGATGATGGCCGCGCCGATCAGCTTGTCCTCTACCAGGTCGATGCCCTCGGAGAAGATGCCGCCCATGACGCAGAACCCCATGAGGCTCTTCTCCCGCTCCTCCTCAAAATTCTCGAGAAATATCTCCCTTGCCTCCTCTGACATATATTGCGACTGCATGACATACTCGATATCGTCACGGTCTTCCGTCAAAGAGAGGAACTGTGCATATACCTGCTCCATAAACTGATAGGACGGAAAGAAGGCGATGTAGTTCCCCTTCTTCGTCTCCGACACCTGCTTCAGATACTCTGCATAACGCCGGTACATGTCCTCGCTCCGCCTCGTATACTTGGTGCTCACGTCCGTCCCGAGCAGAAGCAGCCGGTGCTCTTCCTCGAAAGGTGATAATGCATAGATGGCGTAGTCGTCCTTCTCGGTGCTTAAAAGCTCCTTATAATAGTGCATCGGCAGAAGCGTGGCAGAGAAGAATATGGCACTGTTCCCTTTCTCTAGGAATTCTTTTAGGTTCTCCGCCGGGTTCACGCAGAAAAGGCGGACTTTGAACCTTCCGGAATCCTCAAGCTCCGAGTAGATGAGATAATTCTCATCCAGCCTGTCATAGATGCCGAGGAACATGCGCACGTCGAAGTATAGGTCCAGCACTTTCTTGCGCTTCTCCTCCTCCGTGCATTCCTCCAGATACCGCTCCAGCTCTGCCATGAGGTTCATCAGCTTCAGGTAGATGTGGGATACGCTGTCCAGCACCTGATACGTCTCACATTCCCGCTTCAGGGCGAGCATCTGCTTGTTGCACTCGTCCAGCCGTCCGGCGAGCTTCGGATCCTCCTGCTTCACGAGCCTTCTTATCTCCAGGAAATCCTCCTTGTACAGGGCGGCGCTGTACATCTCCCGTCCCCGCTCCACAAGGTTGTGGGCCTCGTCGATAAGGAAGAGGTACTCGCCGCTCATGCCGTCGCCGAAGAAGCGCTTCAGATGTGCATTCGGGTCAAATACATAGTTGTAGTCGCAGATGACGCCGTCTACCCAGAGCGACACGTCAAGCCCCATCTCGAACGGGCAGACGTTCCATCTGCGCGCCTGCTCCTCGATCACTTCCCTGCTCATGTCATCGGAGGTGGTGATAAGCTCATACACCGCGTCGTTCACCCTGTCATAGTGCCCTTTTGCATACGGGCAGTAATCCGGGTTGCAGTTGGCCTCCTCGCAGAAGCAGATCTTCTCCTTCGCAGTGAGCGTAATCACCTTGAACCGGAGCGCCTGCTCCTTCAGCGTCTCAAATGCCTGCTGCGCCACGGTCCTTGTAATCGTCTTGGCCGTGAGGTAGAAAATCTTCTCCCCAAGCCCCTCCCCTACCGCCTTCACAGCGGGAAACACGGATGCCATCGTCTTGCCGACGCCGGTGGGCGCCTGTATGAACAGCTTCTTCTTCCTCAGAATCGTCCGGTAGACGGAGGAGACGAGATCCTTCTGTCCGTCCCTGTATGCAAAGGGAAATTCCACTCCTTTGATCGAAGTGTTGCGCTTTTCCTTCCATGTAATCTCATATCTGGCCCATTTCTCATACCTGCCTGCCACTTCAAAGAACCAGTCCTTAAGCTCTTCCGCCCCATAGACGGACTGGAACCGCTTGATCTCTTCTGTCTCCATGTTGCAGTACGTCATCTGGACGCCAATCCTGTCCAGTCCGTTCTGCTCTGCATACATAAATGCATAACACTTCGCCTGGGCAAGATGCACTTCCACCGGCTCTGCCAGAAGGTGCAGCTCCTTAAACACCCCCTTGATCTCATCTACGACAGTCCCCTCCGGCGTATCGATGATGCCGTCCGCCCTGCCTTCGATCTGCAGGTCGAACCCCCGGCAGCCGATGACATGCTTAAGTGCCACTTCCGCATGGTAATCCGCTCCCATCTGGCGCTGTATCTTCCGGTGTATCTTCCCGCCGAGCAGCATGGCGTCTTTGTCCGCCCCGGCCGTCCGGTTGTCTATATCGCCGCTTTGCAGGATGAACTCCACAAGCCTGCGTACGGATATTCGAATCAATGGCTGTTCCATACGATCTCTTCTTTCCTGAACATAGTCAATGATTAAATTCTACCATATTTTTCTGAAACCGCAATGGCAAATGCTGTAACTGCCTGCTGCGGCTCTCTCTTGACTCTATGGAAATCGTATGGAAGAAGCCTTTCCAGAGGCGGGCATATTCCCGTTCCCTGTCCGAGATGTTACGGACCGCGTCTATGTCAAGCTGCTCGTTCAGCCCGAGCACCCATTTCTTGCCCGCCTCATGGACGACGAAGGTCTTGTGCGCATTGTCGTATATCATCCAGTTCTCCTGTGGCAGCCGGTCTGCAAAATGAGGCGCAAGGCAGGTGAGCACCTGGTTCTTCGGCGTAATCTCTGCAAAGAGCACCCCGTTCACCAGTTCCCGGAAACGCAGGAACCCCTTGAACGCATGCGCCTCGCCGCCCACCGTCCGGCTCAGCTCGAACACCTTCTCCACTGCCGGGTGGCTCAGATGCTCCATGATCTTCCTGCTGTCCCTGATCCTTCTGGCCGCCAGCATCGTGCCGAGTATGGCGTCCCCCTTGCCCCCATCCGCCGCAAGCGCTGCATGGTAGATATCCCAGTAGGCAGGGCGCCCCAGGTTCTTCTTGATCATCGCCTCCACGACCACCGCCTTATGCTCCGTCTCCACCGTCTCCACATAGTCGCAGAAGAGCTGCTGTTCCAGTGCCCCCCGCAGCGCTATCCCGCACGTGTCCTCTTCCCCTTCCGCCTTCCACGCGTCGTATATGCCGGAAAATATGCCGGTTATCGTATCGGTGCAGATATAGATTGTCTTCATGTCCTCTCTCCCCGTATCTTCATTCTAACCTGTCTCAGCGCAGGCTCACCGCGCCTGCAGAGCCGAACCTCATATCGTCGAAAAGGGAAAGCTGGCGGTATGTCATCCCCGTGACCCCGTCCGGAAGCTTTTCCTTCGTATCCAGAAGGTTCCGCGTGATATAATCTTCCTCTATCTTCGTCGGATACATCATCCTGCCGCTGCATGTGATGAAATAGAGCGCCCGCTTCAGGACGACCCCTATCTTCTTCAGATCCTGGAAGCCCAGCGTCCCGAGCCGCCTCGCCTTCACGATGCGCACGGCAGACTTGTAGCCGATGCCCGGCACGCGGAGCAGCATCTTATAATCCGCCCGGTTGACTTCCACCGGGAACTGTTCCAGATGCTTCAGCGCCCAGTTGCACTTCGGATCCAGCAGCACGTTGAAGTTCGGATTCTCCTCCGACAGAAGCTCTGCCGCTTCAAACTGGTAATACCGCAGCAGCCAGTCCGCCTGATAGAGCCTGTGCTCCCTAAGCAGCGGAGGGCCCTCATCTGTCCGGGCCGGAAGGGTGGCGTCCTCATTGACATGGATAAACGCGGAATAAAATACCCGTTTCAGACCGAACTTCTGATACAGCGACTCCGCCACCTGCATAATCTGGTAATCGCTCTCCGGCGTGGCGCCAATGATCATCTGCGTGCTCTGCCCCGCAGGGACGAACCGCGGCGCATTCCGGTACGCCTGTATCTCATACTTGTTCTCCGCCATGCCGTTCTGCACGAGCCGCATCGGAGCCAGTATGTTCTTCCTCGTCTTATGGGGTGCGAGCAGCTTAAGGCTCTCTGCCGTCGGAAGCTCCAGGTTCACGCTCATCCTGTCCGCCAGAAAGCCGACCCTCCTTACAAGCTCCTGGCTCGCTCCCGGAATCGCCTTGACATGGATGTAGCCCTGGAAGTTGCATTCCTTCCGGAGCTTGAACAGCGTGGCATAGATCAGCTCCATCGTATAGTCCGGGCTCTTCAGGATGCCCGAGCTCAAGAACAGCCCTTCGATGTAATTGCGCCTGTAGAATTCCATCGTCAGCGTACAGACCTCCTCCGGGGTGAAGGAGGTCCGCGGCACGTCGTTGTTCCTCCGGTTGATGCAGTATTTGCAGTCATAGATGCATTCATTCGTAAAAAGTATCTTCAGCAGCGAGATACATCTGCCGTCCGCCCCGAAGCTGTGGCAGATGCCCGTCTGCTCACAGCTCCCCATTCCGGTCCCGTCACCGCTTCTCGAAGTTCCGCTTGACGTGCAGGCCACGTCGTATTTGGCCGCGTCGGACAGGATATTCAGCTTGTCATACATGGACATCGTTTCCTGAATTCTCATAATGCGCCTCCGTATCATCCTTATCTTCCCCAAAAGCATAGAGAACATGTGTTTGAATTCATTTTACAAACATATGTTCTATTTGTCAATACTTTTTCACATTTAACTGCTTTCATTTTCTATCATGTTTTTATCGCTTGACACGAACTTATGTTCGGTGTTATATTAGTCCAAACAGAATTGACTGTATGATTGGAATTTCGCATTTTACATATTTTTTTTACGAAGGAGGTGATACCTGTGACAATCCAGGAATTGAAAGACACGATGTACGTATACACAAGCCCCGGCTCTGCCGCCCCGTCCGTCCATATGACAGACGCACAGTGGCAGCAGAAGTTCCGGCTCATGAAGCAGACGGTGCGCCCTTCCGGACAGAAGCGCATGTCCGGCAGCTATACGTCCGGGCCCGCTTACGGCGGCAGCCTGTGCGGCACTTATGACGGAGCCACGAACTGGCAGACATACGCCATGTATATCAACGACACGCTCTCGCAGCTTCGGGCCCAGGAGACGGCATATGCCTGGTTCACGTACCAGATCCGGGACCTGCTGTCGTACGAGCACGACAGGCTCTGCTCCCGCTACTGTCCCCAGGACCGTATGTGGGTCCTCTGGCTGGAGGACAGGCCCCGTCAATCATAAAGGTAAGGGAGGAATAGTGATGAAAAAGAAACGAAACCGCGCGCTGTCTGGACAGATACATATCTATTCGTTAGAGACCGGCTGTTTCTATACAGAGAAGGAAGAGCGGCTGCATCGCGTAATGGCGCGTTACATGAAGCATAAGGCTGCGCTTAAGTCTGCATCCACAGACGGCTATGACGATCATACGATGCAGAAGTATGAGGCACTGCGCACCCATGTAAACCGTAAAATCAAGAGCTATAAAGCACTGCTGGCAGAGGAGCTCGTCTCCGACCCCGGCATCGTACGCACGCTCCCGGAAGATAGGCTGACAGATACGAGGATCATCTCTGTCTTTGAATCCGCTCTCACACGGACAGCCGGGATGAAAGCCGACGAGCTCACGACCGGTATCATCGTCGTGCAGACTTATTTCTACGACGTCATCCGTCAGCTTATCGTCAACGGCTTCTATTATAAGCGGGAAAAATATATCTACTTTACCTCATCGGCCGGGCAGATCCGGACGAAGAAGACCGTCTTCATAAAAGAAAGCCTCTGGAAGAAGATAGAGAAGCCGCTCATGTGCGGACTCACCGTTCCGGCAATCAACGAGCGGGGAGGCATGAACGCCAATAAGTTCCTTGCCTATCTCGCCCTGTCCAACTCTGCCACAGAGCCGTGGACCGACTTCGATATCAGAAGATGCATCGTCGTGCCCGACTTCGAGACTTCCGTTCGATGCAGGGTGGACTTCATCCATGACGACACTTACACGATCGAGCGAAAGGAGACGGATGTCCCCATCCCCCACACGGACGGCTGCGGCATGATACTTCCCCGGCTGTCCCGGAAGAACTTCATGGTCCGCCTCCCCTGGGTGAAGGGGCTGCTCGCCTCCTTCGACTTCGTCAGATTCATCCGCGAACACGGCGCATCCCCTGTCGTCACGGATATCTACGGGAAGCGGTGGGATATCCTCGCCGACCGCATCCAGATTATCTTCACCGAGAGCCAGTTCAAGATGAGCCGCTTCTACACCTCTTGGGAACAGTACCAGACGTACTTCGAGGACTATGGATGCCAGGCCGGCATCTGCAACATGGAAGAAGATTATGTGCCCGATGCCACCCTCAACTACCAGATGCTGCAGACGCTCACCGACATTACGGAAGAAGAGGCTGCCTATCTCATCCGGCCTTCTCTTTACACGCTGGAGAAGCTCTCTTCCGACAAGAGGACGATACTGCGCGTCTTCGGAGCGGTCCCCGGCAACCCGGACAAGACATGGCTCCAGCAGGCGCTCCTCCTCTATCCGGAGATGATTGCCGACGAGTATATCCGGGCAAGGCTCAGGGAGATCAAGAAAAGCCTTGTAAAAGAATACCGCTCCGGCAAGCTGGAGATCTCGGGCAAGTATACGTTTATCGTACCGGACCTGTACGCCTTCTGCGAGCGCCTGTTCCTCGGCATCCCCAAACCGGAAGGGCTGCTGGCGGACGGGGAAGTGAGCTGCCGCCTGTATTACGCCGGCAAAAAGGTGGACTGCCTGCGAAGCCCCCACCTGTACCGGGAGCACGCGGTCCGCAGGAATATAAAAGATGAAGCCACCGCCCGCTGGTTTACGACCAACGCCCTCTACACGAGCACCCATGACCCGATATCGAAGATCCTCCAGTTCGACGTGGACGGCGACCGTTCCCTCGTGGTAGGCGACCCCGTATTCGTGGAGATTGCGGAGCGCAATATGGCTAAGGACGACATCGTCCCCCTCTATTATGAGATGAAGAAGGCACGGCCTGTGCCCCTGTCCCGGGAAGTCCTGTATGAAGGCATCAGCGCCGCCTATAGAGGAGGCAATATCGGGCGCTACAGCAACAGCATCTCCAAGATATTCAACAGCGTGGACTGGGCCCATGTGACAGAGGAGAAGAAGGAGGAGGCGCTCCTGGTCATCAAGCTGCTCTGCATGGAGAACAATTTCTGCATCGATATGGCCAAGACCCAGTACATGCCGGACCGCCCCAAGGAAACCGACGCCCTCATCCGCACCTATACGAAGGGCAGACTGCCCCACTTCTTCCTGTATGCGAAGGATAAGGCGGAAGGCCAGGTAGAGCCGGCCGGCACAGGCTTTGTAGACCGGCTGGAAGGACAGATCCGCTACCGCCCTATCCGGCTCGCAGGTAAGAACTTTGGTAAATTCTCTTATACGAAGCTGATGTCCCGCCCCCGCATCGAGATTGACGACCAGGTTATCGAGGCGTATGACCGGCTGAACCGGAGGTACCACTTCCGGCTGAACCCGGGCAGCGCAGACAACGTGGATTACGTCATCGGGGCGGTCCGCAAGGAGCTGCTCGCCTTCAGCTACAGCGAGGCAGAAATCTGCGACATGCTCGTCAAGCACCTGTACCGGAAGAAGACGCCCCACAAGGAGCTGCTCTGGCAGTGCTTCGGCTCTGCCATCGTCGGCAACCTTAAGCACAATCTGCCGGAGGGCAGCATCCAGTGCGAGCGCTGCGGCACCCGCTTCGTCCCCACGTCGCCGAACCAGAAGTACTGTACCGGCTGCGGCACATACCGCCCGGCAGGGACGAAGACGATAGCGTGCATCGACTGCGGCTGCCCGGTGGAAGTGGACGCGAAAGATACGAAGACGTGCCGCTGCCCCCTCCATAAAAAGGAGCACCAGAAGAAGCTCCGGCAGGAGCAGAACCGGCGGGCCTATGAGAGGCGCAGGCAGAATCAGCAGGCAGCAAGTTCCGTTTCATAATGCCCAGACCCCTTGTAAAATCTGGCTTTCTTCAACCGCAGCAGAACGTACGTTCTTATTCTGACATGCCGGAACCGCCGGAGCGGCGAGGGTGGGAGCCATATTTTTCCAATTCGCCTACAAGGGAACATACCCGCACACTTCTTTTCCTATTCTTTTCTCCGGAAGGAGGGCCGGCTTATCAGAAGCCGGCTCTCTTTCCTTCTGTCAAGAATACAGATGCATCTGGACAATTATAAAAGGAGGTGGATGTCTATGCACATCAACTGGAAACTGCGTCTTGGCAACAAGGTGACGCTGACTGCCATCATCATGGCGTTCCTCTCACTCGTCTACCAGCTTCTCGGTATGGCCAGTATCGTTCCCCCCGTCTCTGAATCCCAGTTGGTAGAGACCGCAGGAATGGTCATCAATCTGCTCGTATTGCTCGGCATCGTCACGGACCCGACGACAGAAGGCGTCTCGGACAGCCAGAAAGCCCTGACTTATGATCAGCCAAAGCAGAAAGAACAGCCATGAAACCTGCACACACTATAAGGAGGTGAAAGAATGGAAAGAAGCAAGAACCCGCTGGAAACGCTCGGAAAGATAAAGGACACCCTTTCGGACCTGTTCTTTGAAGACGAACTCGTACAGAAGCTGATCATGCCTGTACCTGACGACAGCCAGCTCTCGCCAAAAGAGAACTGGACGTCCTGCCACTGCTTCGACACCGCAGTGCCGCCTGCTTCTGTTAAGGAAGACCAGGCATTCCTCTGCCTTGAGACAGAGGCCCCGCTCACTGCCGGCGCTGCCCTGCAGGTGCGTATCACCATACATGCATACGCCCGCGGCAGCATGCTTCGCATGACAGAGGCCATGAAGCAGGAATACGCATCGGCCTACGGACTGTCCGGCAACCGGATCGACATGGCTCTGGCGGCCATCCACCGCGCCGTCACCGCAGATGAGACACTTCTGCGCACGTTCGGCACCGGTATGATGCAGCTCGCGGAAGAGAAGCCGGTCACTTCGCTGTGGCAGGACGAGCGCTTCTATGGAAAGTCTCTGAGCTACACCATCTGTCAGATGCCAATCAGGCCGAAGGGTCAGGTGGCGCGATGAAGCTCGATTATTATGACCTGATCAGCCCCGCGCCATTTGCCATACAAGGCGTGGGCAGCATCCGGCCGCTCACGCTCAGAGACGTCTCCAAAGTGACCGGGCGCGTCTACTCCACTTATCTCGCACTTCTTAACATATCCCCGGAAAAATACTGTACAGAAGTGAATGAAAGCCTGAAACCCTGGTACGACCACCTGGACGAAGAACAGCTGTCGTGCCTGACCATGTACGATATCGCCGCCAGCAGCACTGCATTGCAGCAGTCCTTTTCCGCCATCTTCGACTTCTTCTTCGAGGAGCGTGTCCTTTATGACACGTCGAAGGATGCCTTCGTCGTCTTCCGCCCCGTCAAAGATGAGGAGGGCAGAGACAGCATCCATATCACAGGAACCATCCACAAGGGGAACTACCTGGAGGTCTGTGATATCATCCTGCAGTTCGGACACATAGATACGAAAGATACCGTAGACCCTGCCAGGGTAAAAAACAAAAAGGGTCTGGCCCGGTATCAGGAAATGCAGAAGCGCAAGAAAAAGAACCATATCAGGCCCAAGGCCAATGCCGACCTTGAGCTTGCCAACATCATCTCTGCCGTCTGTGCCATGCACAACAGCATTAATTATACAAACGTGTGGGATATGACCGTCTACCAACTCTGGGATACATTTGCCCGGCTGCGCAACAATGAGATCTACGCATCCGGCAGAACTTCTGTCTCCGTATGGGGAGACAAGGAGAATAAGTTCGACTACAACTTATGGTTCAAGAACATTACAACTACAAACTGACCCGGCCCCTTGAAGGACCGGCAGAAAAACAGGAGGATTATATTATGGGATTAAATTCAAAAATGGCGAACAGAGAAGTTCAGAAACTGATTTTCAAGGATTACACGACAAAGAAGCCTTTCCTGAACCTCGACTTCGCAAACACATCTACAACAGAGCTTACAGGCGAGACGATGTTCGCTTACGGCGGACAGGGACATCCGAAGAGAGTGTCCTTCGCAGGTGAAAAGGGCGGCACGCTCACTATCGAGACACAGATGCAGTCTGTCAAGCTGTGGGAGCTCATCACCGGCGGCGACGTATCCAAATCAGCAAAATACACGAAGCGGGTTGTCCTTCCGGTAGCAGAAGGCAAGGTGACGCTTCCTGAGGCTCCGGCTGAAGGCTTCGCTCCTGACTTCTATGCAGAAGACGATGACTGCGGCAAAGAGCTCAGCGCTACGATGGCCGGTGCGATTGCCACTCTGGCAGATGCAGACGGTATCACATCTGTAGTTGCCTACTATGTGAAAGAAGTCACAGATAAAGTAGAAAGAATCAACATCAAGTCTACCAGCTTCCCGAAAGCATTTATCGTGGAAGGCGAGACATACATGAAGACAGAGGACGACGACATCCTTCCGGCAAGGATGATTGCCTACAAATGCGTACCTCAGTCTACGATGTCACTTGCATTTGCCAACAACGGAGATCCGGGCGCTGTCACAATCACCTGCGACCTTCTGGCAGACAAGGACAACAACATCCTCGACCTGATCGTAGAGGAAGAAGCATAATTCCAGTTTTATCAGTATTGTAGTTAGGCCTCACCGCCGCAGCGCAGCGTGAGACCGTCCGCAGGAGACCACTCGTCTCCTGCGGCATCCTTATAAGGGCAGAAAATACAATACGGGTATTTTCTGCCCTTTTTTTTACATGGGAAAGTTTGTCCACTTTATTTTGAAACGCATCGTTCGTCCTTATAATAAGGGAAACCAACAGAAGAAAGAAGGGAATCATCATAGGCAGATTAAGATTTGACACGTTAAAAGAAGCCTTTGCATGCTACGGAGAGAGCAGCCTCGTGCCCATCGACACGCTGCCTCAGATACTCATGTATGCGAAGTCCGGCTGCCAGCCGGTCCACATCTGTGAGTCCGAGCGGCCCGACAAGAAAGGGAAGAT
>NZ_JABFCH010000175.1:0-222 GCF_017566055.1 Extibacter sp. GGCC_0201
CGGCCTCTCCACCGCCCTCACCTGCTTGTCCATCCTTTACTTTTTCATCTGCCCGTTTTTCGCCGTTCTTGTTTTCATTCCCTTTCTGCTCTTTCATGTCCTGCTCTCCTATACCTGTTTCTTTCAATGCGGCAATTACATCCTCTTCCAGGACCTCACTGGGAATAATCACCTTACCGTCCTGAAGGGATTTTGCCAGCGCAGTTTTAATCGCTTTCAACT
>NZ_JABFCH010000176.1:0-222 GCF_017566055.1 Extibacter sp. GGCC_0201
GCACAATAGCGGAATAAATTCGCCGGTTTAATACCCGAAAGAGTAGGGGCACATTGCTCTACAAGCATTTTCTCAAAACATCTGCTCATCTTTTATCTCTTCCTTTCCTGACAAATCTTTTATATTTACACATTTCCCAGGGAACCATGCTCCGGATTAGAACGTTTCCCGGATCGTAAAGTTAGTTCAAGCTAACTACATAGGCAAAAAAACAGGTTTTTC
>NZ_JABFCH010000177.1:0-222 GCF_017566055.1 Extibacter sp. GGCC_0201
CGCTGCGCGCGGGGTATACCAGCGTGATGATCGA
This sequence comes from Extibacter sp. GGCC_0201, assembly GCF_017566055.1. Lineage (NCBI taxonomy): Bacteria > Bacillati > Bacillota > Clostridia > Lachnospirales > Lachnospiraceae > Extibacter > Extibacter sp. GGCC_0201. The sequence goes on from NZ_JABFCH010000177.1 coordinate 35, forward strand.
CGGAAGTACGCTGCCTCTGGTGCAGAATATCGCATTGACGCGCGAGGTGGTGCGGATGTGCGCCGCGAACGGCGTTCCCGTGGAGGGTGAGCTGGGCCGTGTCGGTGGCAAGGAGGACGACCTCGAGTGCTCGGAAACTGGCTACACCGACCCGGACGAGGCCGAGCGTTTTGAGGTGGAAACGGGGG
>NZ_JABFCH010000178.1:0-221 GCF_017566055.1 Extibacter sp. GGCC_0201
TCCGCTTATACCTGCGCATCTGTCCCATACCTCCCCAGCGGCTATCTACTTTACTAGCACGGGTGGGGATGGCTGTGTGGCGCTGTCGGCTGATGGTAGGGCCTTGCTATGTCAGCATATTGATAAGGGGCTAAGCAAGCTTAAGCCTTTTGGCAAAAAGAAATTATAATATAAGAAGAGCCGGAATCAGGTACGGGGATGTGTATGAGATGACATCCCCT
>NZ_JABFCH010000179.1:0-221 GCF_017566055.1 Extibacter sp. GGCC_0201
TTCTTCATCGATGTGAATTCTGCCGCATAAACTTAAGATGGCGGCAATCTCCGCTATCTGGCAATGTCTGGCAGAGCTAAGCTGCCTAGAAAGTTCTTCTTTCACACGGGACGAAAATGACATCTCTCCACCTCTATTTCCTGCATACAAGTCTACTGAGCCGTTATACTATCTTTTCCGATATCCCTGTGCTCTATCTTAAGTCCGATATCCCTGTGGGT
>NZ_JABFCH010000180.1:0-221 GCF_017566055.1 Extibacter sp. GGCC_0201
CCCATCACAATAATTTTTCCCATCGTTTCCTGGCGGAACCACTTCTGGTCCGCAGGTATCGCAACCAGCATCTGCCCTTTATGACCAATAGCCCAGTTCTTATCCACTGCCGCAATTAACTGCATACCGTACCTGTCCTTCCTTTTGTTTTCCGGCTGAAGCGCTATCTCTTCTATAAATATAGATACAGGATACGTATCACCGGAATTCCTCCGGGAACT
>NZ_JABFCH010000181.1:0-221 GCF_017566055.1 Extibacter sp. GGCC_0201
GGTTTGTTTGGCGGTACGATATTCCCGCTTGCTATGGGTGTGGCAAGTGATGCTATCGGTCAAAGTGGTGCGGTAGCTGTAATGACGGTGGGAGTACTGTATTTGTTTTTCTATATGATGAAAATCAAACGCTGACTTTTTCCGTTCTTTTAACGATGATAATATGTAAAACTATAAAATTAATTACCATGAATCAGATTGTAGTAGGAATGGGTGAGGCG
>NZ_JABFCH010000182.1:0-221 GCF_017566055.1 Extibacter sp. GGCC_0201
TGATTCAAAATATGTTATCCCATCCTAATATTAAAGTGATGCTGAATACTGATTTTAAAGAAATAAAAAGTGAACTAGAATATGAAAAATTATATTATTCAGGGGCAATTGATGAGTATTATGATTACCAATATGGCAAATTGCCATATCGCTGTGTGCAATTTGAAGTGATAGATTTGGAAAAGTCTTGGGCACAGCCGACAGCAGTTGTAAATTATCCC
>NZ_JABFCH010000183.1:0-221 GCF_017566055.1 Extibacter sp. GGCC_0201
TTTTATTGACGCTATTTTTAACTCCCGGCGTAAAGCAGCCACTTTGACAGACGAGCTGAATGTGCTGATGGGAACACCCGCAAAAGGATTTTTCAACCAGGACTATGAATTGAAGCGGATTCTTCAGGACACCGGACGGGCAGACCGCTACGAGGCGGTTAAGCGGCTTTCATTAATCTTATTTGCCGTAGGCGCTGTGTTGGCAATGCTGATTGGAAATG
>NZ_JABFCH010000184.1:0-221 GCF_017566055.1 Extibacter sp. GGCC_0201
TTCTTGCACTGCCTTTTATGTGTGTCGATTATATGTGCGTCAGTGTTTTCAGGCTATAGGAGACGGTAAAAAATCTTTCTATCTCGCATTCCTGAGAAAGATCGTGCTGGAAATCCCCGCACTCGTGCTGCTGAATTATTTTGTACCGCTGTACGGAATGTCCTATGCCACTCTGTGTACGGAAGTCATTCTGGCGGTTTTATCGGTTAAGCTTCTGCACA
>NZ_JABFCH010000018.1:0-91369 GCF_017566055.1 Extibacter sp. GGCC_0201
TGCCTGTCTCCCTTAGGCTGACATCCATCTTCTCGCCCACTTCGCGCATGGCATCTATCACCTGGTCCACCGGAATCTGACTCACGATGCCCGCCAGCGCCATGTCTGCCGCCGCCATTGCGTTGACGGCTCCGCCTACATTTCTTTTCACACATGGCACCTCCACGAGGCCTCCTACCGGATCGCACACGAGGCCCATCAGGTTCTTCAGAGCCATGGCACATGCATGTCCAATCTGTTCAAAGCTACCTCCGCGCACGTACGTGATAGCTGCCGCCGCCATACCAGAACCAGACCCGATCTCCGCCTGGCATCCGCCGGATGCCCCAGCCAGAAACGCACGGTTTGCAATAATCTGCCCGATTCCTGCAGCCACGTACATGGCTTCTATCATCCTGTCCTCAGGAACATCATACTCCCGGAAATAGGTCACGAGCACTGCCGGCAGCACTCCGCAGGCCCCTGCCGTAGGAGCCGCCACGATTCGCTTCATGCAGGCATTGTTGCACCCCATCTTCAGTGCCGTTGTCATGACCTTGGCCATGTATCTGCCGCACAGCGGCTCTCCCGTCATGGCGTATTCTTCCATGAGGCCGCCCTCTTTCCCCACAAGGCCGCTTCTGGACACAAGGCCCGGTTCATATGCATCCACGCCGTCGAGCATAGCCTGCCACATATGCTTCATCTCTTTCCATGAGTCCTCTGCCGGGACATCACGCTCTTCCGCATCCTCTGACTGGACTGCTTTCCAGAATGGTACCTTTTCTTTTTCACATCTTGCCCTTACCTCTTCCATTGATTGAAATGACATACGTTTTTCTTCCTCCTGCCGATTATTTCTCTTCAATACTTCCGTTTACATTCAGGAACGTGACATTGACGATTCCTTCTTTGCCTTCCAGACGGTCAAGCGCCTCTCTTGACACGACCTGGTCCGTCTCAACGACCATTACTGCACACCCGCCACGCTTGTCCCGGAACACCTGCATGGTCGCTATGTTGATGTCCTCCTCGCTTAAGGATGCCGCAACCTCCGTGATGCATCCCGGCTGGTCGATGTTACGTACGATCAGGGTGTTGCTCTCTCCGCTGAAGCTTACATCAATACCGTCCAGCTTGCTGACGCGTATCCTGCCGCCCCCGATAGAATAAGCCTCTATCTTCATTGTCTCCGCGCCTTCTGCTTCCAGGATAATCTGAGCCGTGTTCGGATGCGCCCCTTTGATCTCCTTCTCCGCAAGGGTAAATTCCATGCCTTCCGCTGCCGCTATCTCAAAGCTGTCAGGAATCCGCATGTCATCCGGCTTCATCCCCAGAAGTCCGGCGACAATCGCGCGGTCTGTCCCGTGGCCTTTCCCCGTAGCCGCGAAGGAACCGTGGAGGTAGATCGTGGCCTTCCCGGGCCTCCTGCCAAATAACTGGGTGCTGATCAATCCGATGCGTACCGCTCCCGCTGTGTGGGAACTGGATGGCCCCACCATCACAGGTCCCAGAATATCAAATATACTGCCCATGTTATAACCTCTCTTTTCTTAAGTTTAGCTTTCTTTTTATTATACTTTGGTTTTGAACGGTTTACAACGACTATTTCCGCTTTGCCTCCCCGTTTCACATGGCACCCTTTTCATTAAATTCACATAATATGCATTAACTACTAAATTTATGAGAGAAGGTATATTGGTATGTATCTCTTGTTTCCCCTGCTGCTCCTCTTCATGATGGTGCTGGCAGTTATATTTCATTTCCGAAAAAAAAGAATCATATGTAAAATAAAATGTATGTGTACGGAAGAAAAGCTGGAGCTTCTTAACGAATTAACCGCTCCTTTCGGGTTCTGCTACGAATTATGCCATGACGTCTTCACTTCCCGGACAGATGCGTGGCAGCGGGAATTTGGCTACCGATGGCTTTACGATAAAAATGCGGCCCATTTTAATATGGTATTTGACTGTGAACCTGTCTATTTTGATTACGACGGACGCACTTGGATGCTTGAATTCTGGAAGGGGCAGTACGGTATCAATATCGGCGGTGAAATCGGCATATACCAGGCTGAACGTATTATTCCCCCCTCTGAAAGAAAACATGTACTGTTTCATGCGGTACCGGAAAAGGATATGCTCTCTTTTTCTGTCCGCATGTATAACGGCACTTCGCTTCTTTACAACCTGTCATGCAGAAAGCACTGGTGGCTGGCCGGCTTCAGCATGGGCTGCTATTCTGTACCGGAGCTGCTGAAAATGGATATCACCATCGCTTTTGGCAACAGGCAGATGATGTATGCCTTTGTGGACAGCATGTATGAAATCGGATACCGTTCGGGTGATATCAATATATGCGGTAATTCCGTCTCTTTTATATTCGACAGGCCCAAGACTTCTCAGCCGCGTACATCGCATCTTTTCATCTCGGCCTGGGCACTCTGGAAAGACCGGCTCTTTCTCTTCTTCTACTGCAGGATAACGAAAGTATTCTGCCATACGCTCGATAAACTGCTGTACTTGTATGAATATCTGCCGTTCGTCTTCCGCCACATGATGCAGATTCACTGCTATTCCCGAAGGAAACCGAGACGGAGGAAGCAGTCATGAGTACGACAGACCGGCTGAATGCCGCATTTGCGGATGCCCCTGTCCTGCCCCTTGGCTCCGATTCCAGGTATGTATTGTTCAGCGACTGCCACCGGGGTACAGGAACGTCTAATGATAATTTTCTGAAGAATCAAACTCTCTACTTTGCGGCACTCCGATATTATTATGACCGGCAGTTCACGTATATAGAGCTTGGAGACGGTGATGAATTGTGGGAGAACCGGTCTATGGAACAGATAAAGTCTATCCATGACAATACGTTCTGGCTCCTGTCCCACTACTACAAACAGAAGCGGCTCTGGCTTCTGTACGGCAATCATGACCTTATAAAGCGGAATCCCAGGTACAGTGTTCAACATTTTTCTTCCTATATATGCAGCGCGAACAAGTCACAGCCTCTCTTTCCCGGTATTACTTTCTACGAAGGACTGATATTAAAAGACTGCCTCGGCAAAAGAGATCTGTACCTCACCCACGGACATCAGGCGGACTGTCTGAATTCCGTCCTCTGGAAGTTCAGCCGCTTTCTCGTGCGCTATATCTGGAAACCAATGGAGCATATCGGCGTTCTTGACCCGACAAGCGCTGCAAAAAATAATACGAAAAAGCGCAAGACAGAAAGGCAGCTCACCGGATGGGCCGTCGATAATGACAGGATCCTCATATCGGGCCACACGCACCGGCCGATGGTCGGTACAAAAGAATCTCCGTACTTTAACACCGGAAGCTGCGTACATCCAAGATGCATCACCTGCATCGAAGTGACAGACCGCTGTATGACACTCGTAAAGTGGACGCTCCGGACGCGCGACGACATGACGCTCTATGTCGGAAGGGAGGAGCTTGCAGGTCCCGTCTGCATCGATGAATATTAATGGACTGGAATAACTATCCATCCGCACGGTACTATTTTCCGGTCCATCTCCCGGTTGTCAAATTGCTCCGGATATGATAAGATTGTGTACAGTTTTTTAGAAGGAAGTGTCATACAATGAATAAAAAAGAAGTACTGGAAATACGCAAGCAGTTTTCGCCTGAGAACTGTACGATTACAAGAATCTGCGGCTGTTATGTAGACCACGAAAAGCAAAAGATACTGGAACTTAAGAAGGCATTTCTTTCCATGCCGGAGGATGAAGCTTTTAAATATTTTGATATATTCAAAAAGACGCTCTCCGGCACCATTGGAAAGAATCTCATTAATATGGAATTTCCTCTTGACCAGGAAAAGCCGGGAGGAACACAGGACTTTCTGCTCAAGCTCCGGGATAGCCGTCTCGAAGATGAGATGCTTGTTGAAGAATTCTACGATAAAGTAATCGAGAATTACATCTACGCAGAAAACTATTATATCATCCTTATCCATGCCGCCTATGACATACCCGGAAAAGCCTCTGACAATATGGAGATGTTTGACGCCTCGGATGAAGTGTATGAACATATCATGTGCAGCATCTGCCCGGTCAACCTGTCTAAAGCAGGCCTCAGCTACAACGCCGCAACGAACAGTATCGAGGACCGGATCCGGGACTGGATTGTAGACGCTCCTGCGAAGGGCTTTCTGTTCCCTGCATTTCAGGACCGTTCTGCAGATATACATAATATCCTATATTACTCTAAGAAGCCGGAAGAACTGCAGCCCGATTTTATCGAAAATGTCCTTGGCAGTACGATACCACTCACAGCCAAAGACCAGCAGGAGACGTTTCACGCCATTATTAGCGATACGCTCGGGGAAGAATGCGATTATGATGTCGTCCGCAGCATACACGATAATCTGACCGAGCTGATTGAGGAGCATAAGGAAGCGCCTGAGCCGCTTGAGCTTTCGAGGCCGGATGTCAAGCGCCTCCTGGAAAAGAGCGGCGTCCCGGATGAACGTATGGAATCCTTTGACAAGGAATATGAGGAGATTGTCGGAGAGAAGAATTCACTCCTTGCCTCCAACATCGTGAATACGAAGACGTTCCAGATTGAGACGCCGGACGTAATCGTAAAGGTGAATCCGGAGCGGTCCGACCTTGTAGAGACAAAGCTGATTGACGGCAGAAAGTGTCTTGTCATAGCGATAGATGACCACCTGCAAGTTAACGGAATCGAGATAGTAAAATAATTTTAAAAAAACGCAAAAAACATTTGCCTTATGTCCAAATATGTGCTAGAATATTTTTTGCGAGCGGAGATGGCGGAATGGCAGACGCGCTAGATTCAGGTTCTAGTGGGAGTTATCCTGTGAGGGTTCAAGTCCCTTTCTCCGCATTGAAGCATAAACACCAAACACCGTAAATTTAACGGTCTTTGGTGTTTTTTAGTTTTATGTTTTTAAAAATGGGGCATAAATATGACGATTCTTAATAAGGACTTATTTTACAGTCCCTTTTATACCTAGCCTATATGATATCCATCGAACAATACTCATGGTTAGCTTATTTTAATAATTTGCATCGTATCATTCCCCGTACTTTTTACAGTTCCAACAGCAGATAGCACTACTTTTATCTTGTCACCTGCGGCACAGGTAACGTATTTACTATAGTTTAGACTGCAATACCCCGAATGCGCATAATTAATAGATGTATGTATATCTGCATTGTTCTTTTGTAATTTGCCCCAAACCGAAGCATCACCGTTAACTATCGCTGTACAGTCAAATATCACGAGATACGAACCTGGCTTTTTAATAGTTACTGTAGACGCACCAGATGACGCTTGATAACATTCGTTATTAACTGAGATGGTATTCCCTATATCCCAATATTGCGTTGTGGAAATTGTCCACTCTTTCCCATACTTTCCAGTAGTGACGGCCTTGCCAATATCAGTAATATGGCTATTTAAAATCTTTCCCTGACGAGCATCCAGCGCATACCCCTCCTCCGCCGTTTCTAGGTTGTTCGCGATATTCACCGGACCGGCCGGCCCCGGGTCTCCTTTATCACCTTTCACGCCCTGGATACCCTGAGGGCCTTGTGGTCCAACAATACCAGCATCACCTCTATCGCCTTTTGGACCCTGCGGTCCGGCCACGCCTGGGTCGCCTTTGGGACCTGTCGCACCTGTCGGCCCCTGGGGGCCTGCAGATCCGGTATCGCCTTTCGGGCCTGTGGCTCCCTGTGGGCCGGTAGCTCCTGTCGGGCCTTGTGGCCCTGTCAATCCCTGGGGGCCGGTCAACCCCTGCGGACCGGTTGCACCGGTTGCGCCCTGGGGACCCATTGGTCCGGTCTCTCCTTTATCACCCTTATCGCCTTTCGGGCCTGTGGCCGGAACCAGCGTGTCAGATTCCCCAATGTACCAGTTACCGTTCGCTCCGATATGCGGTGTGATTCCGTCGTCCCCTCTCGCCTTAATCCCTGTGTCGTAACCGTTGATATACCAGTTGCCATTCTCACCGATGTAAATCTCCGGTATGAAGCTTGTTGTCTCTTCCATAAATATGTCCTCCTTGTTATTTGATAGTTGTATCCTATCAAATATGAAAGGGACATGGAGGGACAATGCAGATAATTATACCGGCTAAGGCTTTATTTCTGATTTTCATGCATATAGATGTGCGCCACACTTGGAGCGACAGGCAGTCCTGTTTCTGCCACTTGCCATGTGGCCCACTGCAGAGTTTCTTTCGTACGCCTTGTTTCCCGCAGCTACCCGCTGCTACCAGGATCCTCATCCCACGCCGCAGTCTGCAGGATGGTCATTGACACACACTTTGCTGTGATATTTCTCGACTTTGCTGTTCCAGTACGCACTGTCCTTTGTACCTGCAACAACATCCCCGAGTATCTCGCCATCCCTGCCGACCATCATCGCAACCGGCGCTTCGCTATATTTATGGAGCACATTATCTTCCATTTCTTCTGTTGCAATCAACTGTACATAATCAGCACTTGCCGCGGCGGACACTGCGGCTGCTTCCTCTTCGTTGTCCGCATTGATTCCTCTTGCAATGCCAAGTATCTGTACTCCTTTACCCGCATACTCTCTCCCGATATCACCGAGCGTTTCCATCTCTTCTTTACAGGATGCGCACGATACATCCCAGATATATACGACCGTAAGCTCTGCCTGGTCAAATATCGTATTGGTATTCGTCTTTATACCGTTTAATGCGTCTGCGGCGTAATTCCCGAACACTTCCTTCTTCTCTTCTGTCCGGGCAGTGGCGGCTTCCTTTTCCTCTGTCTTTTCCTGGTTCCCGGCAGGGCTCTGGCAGGCCGTCAGCAACAGCGCCGCCAACATTACGGCAATTAATAGTTTAGCCCTCATATGTCAGGCCCTCTACCACGATTCTCTTGCTCCAGAGGATTCTGGCAAGTTTCAGCTTAACCGTATCCGCGATACCGACTCCTTTCCCCGGCAGAACGATCTTACCGGTCTCGCTCTGAATGCTCTTATACCCGGTTTCCTCCAGGCTCCTGACTTCTTCCTGATCAGCAAACCTTGCTGATATCTCCACATAGGAGCCTCCTCATGTATTGCACACCGTCGGCTCTACGACGATATCCGTGTACTGTTTTTCTTCCATATATTCCTTCAAGCTATTGTCCATTATAACATTCATGACTGTTACCTCCTTTTTATTATGGATTTATGATACCAGATTGTTTGCAGGCCTTCTGTGATTACGTCACATTACTCTTGATTTCCTATGCTTTACTTCTGTAATAATACTTCAATAGCCGTAAATATACAGAATTCTGGTCTGTCTTGTCTTATAATCTAAAGGAATATACCAATATCAAGGGGGAATCTTATGAAACGAAAGAAAATGTGTATCTTGACACTGGCGGCGCTGAGTAGTGCCTTGATTCTGTCACTTGGGACTTTCATCACTTCCTTTGCAAAAGAAGACAGCACCAAAGAGCAGGTGACTACCATGGCCACGACCGCCAATCTGAACCTGCGGACCGATGCGGGGCTCCACGGCAAAGTTATCACGGTCATGCCAAAAGGGACATCGGTGGAAGTCTTCAGTATGACATCAGCCGGATGGTACAAGGTAAAGTACAAGGATCAGACAGGCTATGCCTACTACGTATACCTGAATTTTGAAGGAACCGACAAAGGTACGGTCAACGATGGCAAGGTAACTCATATGTATGCTACTGCACCATTAAATGTCCGCTCCAATCCGAATACGGGCAGCGCCATCCTCGGAAGCTTCAAGAAGGGAGATGCCGTACAGGTCATCAGTAAGCACGACGGCTGGTTCAAAGTCGATTTTAACGGAAAGCACGGATACTGCCACGGCGGTTATCTGGACTTCGGAAAAGGTGACGCTTCGGTTACCGTGGACGAGAGCACCATGAACGACATGGTTACAACGGCACCGCTGAATGTCAGAGACAGGCCAGGCATGAAGGGGAAGATTATCGGTTCCTTCAAGAAAGGCGAGACCGTTAAAGTTATCGGGCAGGAAGGCGACTGGCTCAAGGTAAAGTATAAGAGCACGACCGGCTATTCACATGTAGATTATCTAAACTAGGTACATCCCTCATTTATATCGCAGCGCGCAGTTCCCATACCGGGAGCTGCGCGTTGCTTTTTACAATTAACTGTCATCCTGTCAAGCCTATACCTGCCTCATGTCTACATCTACTGCTTCTTTTCTAGCGTTATGCTCCTGGTTCTGGTTCTCAGGCTTAACTTTTTCCGTAATGCTGTTGAACTTCTCCAGATTCTTCTTCTGATTCTGCTTTTCTTGTCGTTTTTTGTCCATAATATCACCTCATAAACAGTATTTCTCCCCAATACATTTATTATACTGTATACCTTACTTCGCAGGAGTACATCCTATATAAAAAAGGAGTGTTTACATGAAAGATTTATCAGATTTAAAATTAGACCTTTTACCGGAAGCCCTTCGGAACGCCGCCGGAAGAGAATCCCACAGCAGGCAGGAGAATACGAGTGATATCACAATCCCATTTCCTGAGGAGCTTCAGCAGAAAGAGGATACCGATAACAATAAGTAAGCTGTGCTTTATCGTGAATCTTTAAGAAAACCTTATAAGTTTGTGAAGCTTCTGTTTTCCCTCTTGAGAATTTGCTTCAAACGATATAGAATATAACACATTGTAAGGAGGGATTGCATGAACAAATATATGGATAAGGACTATGCTAACCATTTTGACGATGATTTTGAAGTAATATATGACGCCCTGGATGAGCTGGATGAATATATCGATTATGACGGCGGATTTGATGAACCGGACGACGGGGATGATATGCGCTTTCGCGATGAATATGAAGAAGAGGTCCCGCCCAAAAGGAAGAGGCCGGACCGGAGCAAGGACAAAGAGCGGAGAGCGGCGGATGCCTCCCGCTGCAGAGATAAAGAAGACGATAAAGACGGTCGGAAAAAAGGCAGGCTGAAACTGCCGAATCTGCTATCTCCTGCGGCAAAGACAGTCAAAGCAGGAGGCAAGGCAGCCGGCAGCGTTATCCGTACTATTTTAAAAGGGGCTTCTCTGCTGCTTATCGCTGTAATTACCGTCCTGCTTGGAGTCAGCTTCTTTCATGGCCACGCGGCTTATGGGAATCCTGCGGCTGCTGTCGAACAGAAGAATTATGCGCTTGCCGCGTACTTTGCCTTTGCGGCCTTGCTGCTGATATTTGAACTTATTTCATTTTTCTGGACGCTATCCGGCCAGAAGATAAAGGACGGCCGCCGTATCAGAAAGCTCGATACCGGAAGAGGGATAGGTTCCTTCCTAGTCATATATATAGGCTCTTATCTGTCTCTACATCTCGGCAGCCTGATTCCAGAGGTGCCTCAGGCGCTTGGCGGACTAAAAGGAGCCGTATCTGTCTACGGCTCCTTGAATCAGACGCTGTTACCTCTATGTGTGATGGGCGTTATCAGCTGTCTCATACGTAAATTTATTTTTCATTAGCTTTTTCATCCTCAGCTTCCGCCTGTTGCAGAAAATCTGCATCTTTGGTCTTAAGCCTGGGGATGAATCTTTTGGCAAACTTTCCTTTTCCCCGGTTCTTTACATAGAAATATCCGATAATCGAGAACAGGACTGCTCCCACAAAGTTCACGAGCAGATCCTTCATCGTATCGATGAGCCCGATATCCAGATAGCCGCCAAGTCCCAGGCTCTCGCCATTTATGGAAATGTCCGTGATATTACTGATGACTTCAGGGTGGTTCCTTCCTGCCGGATCCAGCATTACGGACGATATGGTATGCACAATCGTGTCTTTCTGCATATCAAAGCGGAAGATCTGGTCCATGCCAAATTCAAAGAATTCCCAGATGACACCGATGGTCATGGAAAAGCAGAAGGCCACGATTGCCACAAACACCGGCGACAGCTTGAAGGAAAAGCGTTCGTTGCGGTTCAGTATGTCTACGAGCGCAAACCCGATTGCTGCCATCAGGAAACCGTTCAGCGTGTGCAGCAGCGTGTCCCATCCGGGAAATATAATATAGTAAGACTGTATTTCCCCTAATATCTCCGCCGCAAATATAAACAGCAGAATGATAATCTCAAGGGCCGTGGGCAGCTCTATCTTTAGATTTACCTGCACTAAGCTTGGAATTATCAGAAGCAGCAACGTCAATATACACAAAAATACATTCTCGTAATTGCCGTTTAAAATCTGCAGTATCATCATCAGAACGACCAGCGCCCGCAGTGTCACATATACCATGAAGGAGCTCTTGTGCTCCCGCAGCTCCATTTTGAGCGCTTTGCCCATTATCCTTATCTTGCTTATCATTTTCTTCATATGTTCTACATCCTTCTCGTCTTATCCCACAGAAGTCTATTCCAGAAAGTTTTCTATTATAACTCCTTCCGCTTCCTCTTCCGTCATGCCCAGCGTCCGCAGCTTAATGAGCTGTTCATCGTTGATACGTCCGATAGCCGCCTCATGGATGATGGCAGCATCCAGATGCCTCGCATTGATTTCCGGTATGGAGCATACCTCTGCCTTGTCCATGATGATCGAATCACACTGGATATGCGCATGGCATCTTGCATTGCCGACAGCCTTAGGATGGAACGTCTGAACCGACGCTCCCTTTGCCACGGATCTGGATACGATCTGTGCGGAGCTGCCCTCTCCGTTCATCTGTACTTCCATATCGGACTCCGCCGTCTGGCTGTCGTGGGTCATCAGCTTCTCTACCACGTAGAGCTTCGCGTCGGCGCCCATTATCACATCTGTCGTGCGGACTGTGGAATCTACCCCTTTGATCTGTGCCGTATCCAGTGTAAATACCGCCCCTTCGTCAAGTATGATCTTTGTCACCGGATTCAGGACCCTTGCGCCGGTCCCTTCACCTTCTCCGTAATGCTTCTCCTCATAGCGGACATTGGCTCCTCTGCCTACATGGAACGTATGGATCCCGTCGTGCCGGCTCTCATCGCACCCGCTGTTGTGGATGCCGCAGCCTGCTATGATGGTTACTTCCGCTCCGTCCGCCACGAAGAAGTCATTATATACTTCGTCCTTCATGCCGGTGGCATTGACGACAACAGGGATATGCACCTGCTCGCCCTTCGTGTCTCCATCGATATAGATATCTATGCCCTGCTTATCTGTTTTCTTCTTTATCTTGATGTGTTGGCTGTCACCATGGCAGAGTGCAGTTCCGTTGTATCTCAGGTTAAAAGCTCCTTTTTGCCTGAATCCGGCTCCGTCTATCTGCTCGAGCACCTTTTCTATAATCTTGTCCAATTGCTTTCCCAACTTAGTTTCCTCCTTCCTGCTGCCTGTCCATACATGCACACTGTCCTTCGCTCAGCAGATTCGGAAGGATCTCATCGCGCGTGCCTATGGCTCCTATCTTCCCATCCTCTATTACCATTATCCTGTCTGCCATCTGGATAATCCTCTCCTGGTGGGAGATGAGGATAAGGCTTTCTTCCTTCTTCTCGTGAATCCGTTCAAACTGCTGCACAAGCATAGAGAAGCTCCACAAGTCGATCCCGGCTTCCGGCTCATCAAAGATGCAGAGCTTATGGGGCTTTGCGAGAACCGTCGCAATCTCCAGCCGCTTCATCTCCCCGCCCGACAAGGTGGCATCTACTTCTCTTGTGATATATTCTCTGGCGCATAATCCAACACCGCTCAGCATCTTGCAGCATTCTGGCTCCGTCAACGGCCGGCCGGCGGCCAGAGATAATAATTTATCAACTGTCATGCCTTTGAATCTGGGCGGCTGCTGGAACGCAAAACCAATACCCGCCTCTGCCCTGTGGTTGATGTCATAGTCCGTGATATCCTCCCCATCCAGGACAATCCTGCCTTCGTCGGCATCCTCTATCCCCATCAGCACTTTGGCAAGGCTCGACTTACCGCCCCCGTTAGGTCCGGTAATCACAAGCATCTCACCGTCTTTAACCTGAAAACTGATATCCTTTACAATACTTCTTTCCACACCATTTTCATCCACTTTGAATGTCAGGTTCTTTACCTCAAGCATCTTCTGCATCGCTCCTTTATCTCTTATAAATTCCAGAAACCACAAGGTCCTATATTGATTTTTAACAGTACGAGTCCATTATAATCTCTTTTATCCACATTATCAACATAAAGGAATACAAAAAGGGACACGGCAAAACGAAATGGGGACGGAGGTTTTTTAAAAAACCTCCGTCCCCATTTCGTTCGATGTTTTAATAATTTTCCACTTTTCTCTCAAAATATGCCCTGGAATATCCACATGCCGGACATCTCTCCGGTGCTTCTTCTCCTTCGTAGATGAAACCGCACTGGCGGCATTTCCAGCCAAGCGGCGCATCGCCTTTGAATGTCTTCTCCGCCTTCAATGTGTCCAGAATCTTCAGATAGCGCTTCTCATGGGATGCCTCTACTTTTGCTACGTTGTCAAATTTCACGGCAAGTTCTTCAAAGCCTTCTTCTCTCGCTTCTCTTGCCATGCGTTTGTACATGTCGGACCACTCTTCGTTCTCGCCGTCCGCGGCAGTCTGAAGGTTTTCTGCCGTGTCCCCTAATCCATGGAACTCGCTGAACCACATCTTGGCATGCTGCCTTTCCTGTTCGGCTGTCTCAGTGAAGATAGCCGCCGTCTGCTCCATCCCTTCCTGCCTTGCTATCTCTGCAAAGAAGGAATATTTATTTCTAGCCTGTGACTCTCCGGCAAATGCCTCCATCAGGTTCTTCTCTGTCTTAGTTCCCGCATATTTACTCCCGCCTGTCTTTTCTTCTTCCAGCTTTATAAATTTGTCTGGACCTACCTTGCAGATTGGACATGCTTCTGGTGGATTGTCTCCCTCGTGAATATAACCACATACTGTACATTTGAATTTTGCCATGATCTTTATCTCCTTTTCATTCATTTCACTATTCTTCATCTTGTTTCTATCATTATGCTGTTCTTGCTTATTACGTTCTTCTCCTGCGCTTTCCCAGGGAGAAGGCGTCAGCGGCTTCTCCTGCATGCCTGCCGCCCCAAGATCTTTGCTTCTGTCGTTATAGCGGGTATGCAGAAGTTCCTCCGCCACATCGCTCAACGGTTTTATGTAATGCTCTTCATACACTCTCTTGATATCTGGATTCTCATGGCTGTACCTCACTGCCATGGATGCGTCTTTGTCATACAACGCACGGATCCGTGCCTGCCTGATGTCATCCGTCATGGGCACTTCCGTCTTTGGCTGCCCTCCGCCGCCGATACAGCCGCCGGGACACGTCATGACCTCGACAAAGTCATAATTCTTCCCACCGTCAGCCATCCTTGTTATGAATTGCCTTGCATACTCCAAGCCATGGATAACTGCCAGCCGGAGCGGGACATCTCCGATGACGACTTCCGCCTCCCGGATTCCGTCCATGCCGCGTACAGGTATCAGATTCAGATAATCCTTTGGTGGATTCACACCGGTAATAAGATAATAGGCAGTTCTTGCCGCAGCTTCCATAACTCCGCCCGTATTGCCGAATATAACTCCGGCTCCTGATGCGGCACCCATAAGTGAATCGTATGGAGATTCCGGCATGTCTCTCAAGTCCCTGCCTTCTTCTCGCAGCCATCTTGCAAGCTCTCTCGTAGTGATGACATAATCCATGTCACGCATCTCTTCCGCCCCATTGCTGACAGATGATATGTTCATCTCACCTCTTCGTATCTCGAACTTCTTGGCGGTACAAGGCGTCACTGCCACATTGACAATCTTAGAAGGGTCCAGGTTATTCTTCCGAGCAAAATATGTCTTGATGGTAGGTCCCTGCATTCCAATCGGGCTTTTGGCGCTGGATATATGCGGAAGGATCTCAGGATAAAATGTCTCCGCAAATTTTACCCAGGCCGGACAACAGCTCGTAAACTGAGGCAGCGGCTTTGTCTTCTTTGTCACCCTTTCTACAAGTTCTGATGCTTCCTCCATAATCGTCAAATCTGCAGCGAAATTGGTGTCCAGCACGTAGTCCGCGCCCAGGCTTCTAAGTGCTGCCACCATCTTGCCTTCCACGAAACTGCCTGCCGGATATTCAAATTCTTCCCCAAGACCGACACGTACCGAAGGAGATGTACTGAAAATGACTATTTTATCAGGATCTTCTATTGCCTGCCTGACTTCTTTGTATTCGTACACTTCCTTTATGGAATCCACCGGACAGACATTCGCGCACTGCCCGCAATGTACGCATATAGCCATATCATTTGTACTTTTCAGATCATACAGCCGGCCCACGGCAATATCCCGTTCGCACACCTGCCTGCACTGCCCGCATTTGATACACAGGCTTTCCTCTCTTCTCACTGCAGGATTATCAGGTTCGATAGGAATCCTGATGTCTGCAAAATTGTGCTTCATCTCTTCACCTCTCTATATCAATATTAGTAACTGTTATTAATATAGCATATTTTTCCAACATATGCAAGTACTAAATTAATAATTCAGCGGATGTAATCATCTTCTTCTGCATGGACAGACAATGAGCCGCAACCACCTGATAATCAGGCAATTGCGGCCCTTATAAGACTCCTAATCTCTTAACTTTTCATAGGTCCAGAAACTATTCTTCTGTCTTAATCTCACCTGTTCCTCAGTAAATAATATATTCGACTCCTTTTCTATCTTTAATAGAAGCTCCCTGTCCCTCTCACTCTTTTCTAACCGTTCCATAATGATATCTGTATCTCCAATCTCCATACCAATCCAATTTCTTTCCAGAAACTCTGCCGCCACATAGGTTGTGCCTGCACCCCCAAAAGGATCCAGTACTATATCACCGGCATCTGTAGATAAAGAAATCAATCGATGTAGCAGCCGTAATGGCAGCTCATTTGCGGATCTGTTTTTATATTTTTTATGTCTGACAGGATTGATATCCATAAATATATCTGAGATAGATATTCCTTCCGGGTTCAAACTGCTCTTTTTCCCACCATAATCTCTTATCTCCCCTCCACAATGTCTGCAGGTGACCAGAGGAATCCTCTGCTTATTAAAGACCTTAGGCCTTTCCCCCTTTATATAATAGAGCAGACCATAGTGTTCCGGCTGCAATTTGCCTTGTACCGGAATGAGACCTTTCATAGATACTGCTATCCAATGTCTAAAGTTCATATATTTATTTAAGATGTTAGAAAGAAATGTATTCCAATACGGCAGGTTATATATGTAAAATGCCCCGCCCGGCTTCAGCACTCTGGCACATTCTTTAATCCAGACCTCACACCAATTGATATATTTGGATTTGGTCATATCATCATCAATGCTGTCCCCATAATCTTTATTCAGATTAAAAGGTGGATCTGCAAAAACCATATCCACGGATTCATCCGGTAAACCGGCCAATACTTTTACACAATCATCATGAAACAGCTTACCGAACGAAGTATTAAAAACAGGTGAGACTTCAGGTATCTTCAAATCAGGTACCGCTATTTCCTTTAAAATATCCTCTCCATGTTTGATAATCCAGGATTGTACTTCCGGTGAAATATATCCTAATTTTATTTCTATCAATTCCTTACTATACCCTGTATATGCACAGAGCTTGTCCATATCTTCGCCCATAGGAAGTATCATATTATCATTATAATATTGCAGCCTGCTTATCGTAATCCCGGTCTCCTTAGATAAGTTCTTCAATGTCTCGTAGTTAGGTACATCCAGTAGCTCAAAAAACTTTTCTTTCTTAATTATATTATTCATTACCCATACCCTTCCATCATAATCATGCAGCAGTTTTTCCTTAGATTTCAGCTGATTGATCATTTCTATGGAATCAATTATATCACTATATCCAAATACATCAAATAGCCTTATTCTGGTTTCCGGCCTACTTTCTTTATTAGCATAGTATTTCAATGGCTTGTTCTGTTAGATGTTATAAAAATCAGTGCCTTACCCGTCACACAACAAAGCCGTACCCCTTTGATAATCAAGAGATTACCTTTATATCCTCCGGCATGGGGTATCTGCTTCCATATGGCCCGTTTGTTGGGCTCGGAATCACGCAGACCCTGGGAAATATGATGGCTACTAGACAAGTCTATTATATCACCCTTTGGGGAAGTAAAATAGATACAGGAATGGTATGTGATAGAATGGGCGTACAGAAGCGGATAAAACAGTTAATGGAGGAGTGGGGATGGACGGACTACCAACTGGCTAAAGAAGCTAATCTTTCTCATCCTACCATTTCAAATATGTTTAATAGAAATAACGCTTTTACAATTTTTCGCTGAGATGCTATCTCTACCACGGCGTGGCGGTGGACCAAGCCGGACAGCTCCCGGATGCCGGGACGGTCGAGGGAAAGGCAGCCGCCAATCTCGGCAACCTCCGCCACTACCGTATAGCCCTGCTGCTCCGCGTACTGACGGAGCTTTTCTTTTGCGCCTCCAAGCCACAGCCCTCGTCGTAAACCGTCACGGAGTCCACCGTGGAATACCAAAGCTTCTCATCGAAGCCGTCCGCCAGCCGGTTACAGGCGGCCTCGAACCGCTCACAGTATCCCGTGTATTTGCGCTGGTATTCCTTCTGATTCTGCGCCTTGCGCCGCTTGAATTCGTACTGCACGAGGTCGGATATCTCTGTCAAAATAATAACTAGGTTGCTGTTGGTGACATAGTATTGGGCACTTCGCTCTCGTTGTCCTTCTATGAGAACCCTCTTTCGCTATATTTTCTTACCGATATAGAAGACGTATCCATAATACTGCTTATACTTTACATACTGCTCCACCTCATCCCGGTTTTCCGCGACAAACGCTTCTACGGTTTTATTTCCGGGATATTTTTTCAAAAGCCCTTTGAGCGCCGCTTCGCGTGGAATAAAGTAATTGTCCGTCCAGCAGGTTTCCGGCAACGTAAAGGAAGCGATAAATTGATAGCCGCATTTTTGCAGGACTTCCACATTGTGCTCAATCGAATCCAATCCGCTCCCGGCATCCGACCAGAATTTTTCAATGACGGCAGGCCGTTCCTTTGTTAGCCACGAGGGACATGACACGACGACATAGCCATTTTTTTGGAGAAAGCCATGCCAATGCGTAAGCCCTTTTTCAAAGCCAATGTTATCTATCGCGCCCTCCGACCATATCAGACCGAACGTCTCTTTCTCAAAGGGCAGCTCGTCCATTGAACCGACAACGCCCTTTACCTGCTTCTCCATATTCTGCTTTTGCGCGTTTTCATTCAGTGCATGGATAAAGTCGGGGAACAGGTCTAAGCCGATGATGGCTCCGGTCAGATGCTGTGCGAGCACCATAGTTTGCCCGCCGCTTCCACAGCCTAAATCCGCCGCATGTGAGATTTGATCCAAGTGATCAAGAAACCCCAATGCCTTGCGCGTCATCTCAGGGCTGCCAGGCCCCTGTCGTTCCAGCCCCGCGTGTGTTTCGATCAGTAAATCCATTACAGATGGTTGTTTGTTTTCCATGTTAATTTTCTCCTTTTTTGTTTTTTCCCTATCCTCATTTCAAAAGCGATTCATAGGTGAATTTTCTGACAGACCCTTTCATGAGAATCGCGGCCAACAGTGCCAAGACGAAACCCAGCGCCAAAAGAATCCACGCGCTTACCATGATTAACCCTGTAAACTGCCCGATGATGAGGGCGATAATCGGAAAAACCAGGAATACGGCGCGTTGTTGCGCTTCTTCTATCGTCTGCGCTTTTGCGGAGCCGCGAACCGTGATACTAATCGCAACCAAAGAGATGGCTGGCCCAATCAGCAGCATCACAATCAGCCAGCTGGGGTCGGGCGGAAGCGCGCTTCCGGTGAGCAGCAGCGCCTCGGCTTCCATGACGACGACCATCGCCGCGAAGGAAATGAAAGAGACGATCATGCTAATTGAAAAGCCGGCCAGTATTTTTGCCTCAAATACTTGTTTTAAGGTGAGCGGCGAATAAAGCAAAGTTTCCAGCGTGCGCTTTTCCTTTTCTCCCACAAAGGAGCTCGCCGCCATGACAGAGGACGACATGACGGGAATCATCAGAAAAAAGACCGGCATGATTTTATTGAGCAGAAGCCACAGGACACTTTGCTCCACGCTCCCTGACGATTGCTGGAGGGGCAGCATATCCAGCAGCTTATCAAGGTCAGAGGCCGCATCCGGAACCAGCGTCAAGACAAATACAAAGATGGATGGCAGCACGATGGTCAGCGCCAGCGGAACAATCAACATCACGGAGAACACCTGCTTATTGGAGGTAACGCCGCGAATATCCTTTTTCATAAGGACAAGCTGCATTTTATTCATGCCTTTCATCCTCCTTTCCCACTTTGCGCCGGTCGATTAGAGAAAAGTAAATCTCCTCTAAAGACATCTTTTCAGCCGAAACATGATACACATCACCGCCGGAGTCCACAATTTGTTTGACGAGCAGCGGGATTTCTCCCTCTGAATCCACCGTGATTTCGTAGACCCCATTGCCGACGGCCCGACTGTTCAGCCCTTTGGGAAAACGATCCGCTTTCACGATGACCCGAACACCGGAGAAAATTAGCTCCCGGAGTTCCTCAATGGTGCCTGCCGCCAATAAGGCGCCTTCATCAATCAGCCCGTAGGTGGTGCAGATCTCCTGCGCATACCGCAGCTGGTGCGTGCATAGAAAAATGGTCGCGCCCTCGTCCGCAAGTTCTCTAATTAAGCGGTTCACATTTTGCGCGCTTTCCGGATCAAGCCCGGAAGTTGGCTCATCCAGGAACAATATCTTGGGATGGTGAATCATTGCGCGGGCAAGGGAGAGCCTCTGGCGCATACCGGTGGAGTAGGCAGCCAGCTTTCGGTTCCCAGCGTCCAGAAGGTCGAGCCGCTCCAAAAGCTCGGCCCCGCGCTTTTGGCTTTCAGCAGCGTCCATACCAAATAAAGTTCCATAGAAAATCAGGTTTTCAAGCCCTGTCATATAGTCGTACATCTGCGCGTGTTCCGTGACCACCCCGGATACCTGATGCAGTTTCTCTGGATTTTGGGAAGAGTCGATGTCAAATACCCGGCAGCTTCCCCGCGTGGGCGCAAGCATACCGCAGAGCAATTTGACGGTGGTTGTTTTTCCCGCGCCATTCGGGCCTAAAAAACCGAAGACCTCGCCCGGTTCAAGGGCAATGCCTATATCATCCACCGCTTTTTTACCCGAGCTGTATGTTTTTGAAAGGTGTTCTGTTAAGACTGCTTTCATGGGATTCTCCTATCTTCATCGTAACGGCGCTAATGGTGCTTTTTCAATGGCTATCGGCAGACTTCAACCTGCCTTTTTCCAGATAATGTACGAAATCACAGTGCGCGGCCACCTTGTCGGAATGGGTGACGATAATGACGCACTTGCCCTGCTCGTGGGCAATATCCCGAAAAATACCCATCATATTCTCCTCGGTGTCGCCGTCCAGATTGCCGGTGGGTTCGTGAGCAGGTTGTACCCCTGAAAAATCACGCCGATGTCACGGGCACGGTACCGGTCGCGGTCAAGCTGCCGCATATCCTTGCCACCATAGGATACGAGGCCGCTGGTTGTCAGGTCTAAACCGGAAATCAGGGAGAGCAGCGTGCTCTTGCCCGCTCCGGATTTGCCCATAATTCCGTAGAGCCCGCCGGTCTCAAAATCCGTGTGGATGTCCTTCAAAACGGATTTTTTCGTGCCATCATATTGATAGGTCACGTTTTGCAACGATAAGATATTCATGGTTAGCCCCTTTCCGAAAGTATCTTCATTGGCTCGAATCTCGTGATGTAGAAAATCCCCGCCATGGAAGAAATCAAAACCAACACCAGCGCCAAACCGCCGATTTGCCCGATGGCCTGCGGGGTAAGCCGCACCGAAATCTTAGAAATCGTGCTTTCTTCCTCCGCGCCGGGGAGTAGCTCTATCGTTCCGGTGTTCTGCTGCTGCTCCTCAGCAATGCGGATTTGATCCTGAAGCAGCGTATCCGCAATGGGCTGGGAGAGCGTGGTGGAGAGCGCCAGGCCGATGGTCAGTCAAAGAAAGGCGATCATCAGGGATTCGCAGACCATACCCACGATCACCTTGCCGCGCTTCATCCCCATGGCTCGCAGCACGCCGATTTCATACTTGCGCTCCCGGACGGCCATCACCGAAAGAAACAGCAGGATGACCCCTCCGAAAACCAAGACCACGACCAGAAAAATGGTTACAATTTTGGAGATACCCTCCACAGGGCCGACAATCTTGTTATAGGCGGCCTCGTCGGTGGTGGCGCGGTAGTAGGGGGCTAATCCCTTCTCCGCCGCTTCTTTCTGGAATGCCTCCAGCATACCGGGGTCTTTCAGAAAATAGGTGGCGTTCAGCACACCCCGAGCCTCGTACATTTCCATTCCCAAGGCGGTGTCCAGATCGGTGAGAATCTCGTCGCCCCGGTTGAGCTGTGGGATATTGAAACCGGTGCTTGTCTCCGGAAGGTTATCCCGATAAATCCCACAGACGATAAAGGTATGAGGCATGAGCGCGTCTTTCATTGTGTTTGTGACGGTAATCTGGTCACCGACGGACAAGCCGTTGAGATTTGCAAGCGCCTCGCTGATCATGCATTCGTTTGGCTATTGGAAAGCCCGCCCCTCTACAATCGAGCGGCTGCCGTTTGCGAAGCCCTCGCCGATGTTCGGGTGGAGGTCGCTTTCACACTCGCGTTGGGCGATATGTCGTCCGCGCCGGAAAGACCCGCGCCACCGTCCATTGTGTCTCCCAGCGCCTTCAAATCTTGAAGCGCCACGGAGAGGGTGCTTTCATAGTCCGTCTTTTGCAGCAGGTCGGATTTGGCGATTTCCATCTGCTGCTGTGCCGTAGAATACTGGATGTCCGAGTGCTGTTCGGCGATCTCCGTATCGAGAAACAGGGTCACCTCCACGCCGAACCGCGACTTGTAGTCCTTGGTGACCGAATCCACCGTGGTATTGATGACGATGGAAACAGATACGGCAAGAATAATCGCCAAGGTAATCAGGCCTACAAGGATATTGCGCCCCTTATTCCGGCCCAGGTTCTTGAAGGCGTTTTTCAGTAGATACATACATTCAGCTCCTTTATCGTAGTGGAAGTGTAAACGCCACGACGTCTACCATGACGAACGATAGAAAACTAAGCAGGGTCAGAAGAGCAATCCCCAGCAGCGCAAGCCCGATAAGCATGGCTGGTGCGTACCGGCTGTGCATGATGGACAAAATACGTTCCTCAGTGGCGCTCTTGCCGAAATGGCTGAGCATGGAAAAGGTCGTGCCTTTTTCCTCCGCCAGCGAGAGAAGCGCCAACGCGTATTCGGTCTTGCTTTTTTTGGTGATTCCCTGTTTTTTCAACACGCACTCGTCGCAATGCAGCTCCAAGTCCCGGCCCAGCAGGATGTGCATGGCCCAGACCATGGGATTATACCAAGAGAGACTGAGCGCGATGGCGGAAATCCATTTCCACAAAACATCGAAGTGCCGGATGTGCTCCAGCTCGTGGGATAAGACATAAGAAAGATTGTCGGTATCGTTCCAATCCATCGTTGTAGGCAGCAGGATCACGGGTCGGAACACGCCGTAGGTCAAGGCGGAGGACAGCTCCGGACAGACCAAAACCCGTACCTTCCTCCGGATTCGGTTCGCGTTCATCCAACGCGTCACAGTCTCAGATTCAGCGGGATAGGCGAAGCGGAAAATCCTTTTGCCGCGAAGATGGCTGATGATGAACCAGACGGCCAGGGCCAGGCAGCCCGCAAACCAAATCCAAATCAGAAAGGTTGGCACCGAATAGGTTGTGAACACCGCACTGACATTTTTCGTCTCGATGGTCTGAGCACCGGGCGTTCTGTTGGTGATTGGGAACAAAGCCAACCATATCTGCTCGATACTCGGAATGGAAAACCCCAGCGACAGATTGCCGGTATAGGGAATAAACAGCCGGAGCAGCGCCAGCGCCCACAGGCCCAGGAAAACCTTTTTCGGCAGCTTGTAGAGAAACAGCGAACGGAGCACCACAATGAGCAGGATCAGGAGGGTGGCCCGCAGCTGTATGGAAAATACCGTCATGCTAATCCTCCCAATCCTTTACTATTTTTCGCAGGCGTTCAATCTCCTCATGAGACAAATCCCGCTTTCCCAAAATGGAGGCCACCAGCTTGTCGGCCGAGCCGTCGTAGAGCTTGTTGATCAGCTCCCTGGTCTCCAATTCCTGCGCTTGTTCCTTTTTCACCAGCGCCTCGCATAGGAACCCCGGCTCAATGCGCTCAATGGCCCCCTTGTCGATGCACCGCTTAATTAGGGTATAGGTAGCGCTGCGGCTGTAACCGAATCTTTCTTTGAGAGTCTCATAAATATGTTTGGCGCTGACCGTTCCCTCACTCCAGATCACATCCATCACTTTCAGTTCCGCGTCGTGTAGCTTAATTTCCATAAGACAGCCTCCTTAGACTACCGGTGTAGATTTTATTACAGTCTACCATAGTAGATTCTAATTGTCAATCTCCACTTGTTTCCAACGAAACGAATACAGAAGCGGGCTTTCAATATTTCTTGCTATCCTTTCGGAGCAGGCCGCCGCAAACTGTGTCACAGATACCATACATTCGGGCGGAAAAACTTCCACATATGCATAATATGACTACCTTCCCCCAAAGACTACGACGGGCCAATCCACACAAGGTGAACTGGCCCGCATCGGTAAGTTAACGGCTTGCCTTGTTAAATTTACGAATTTCTTCTGTTCTGTTCCATACTCAATTCGCCTTTTTTCAGCCGAAATACCATGTCCGCCTGTTTCGCCAATTCATTTGAATGGGTTACTACCACCACACATTTCCCCATCTGGTGGGCGCTCTCTTTCAGTATCGTTAAAATTATTTTTTGAATATGTCAATCGCGTGACTTGTAACACCCAATAAATCTTCACGCTCACAAGTGGAAAAGTGATATTTTAAATATAATTCAAACGTGTCATTGTCCATCGCGTCTACTGCTTCACGCATAAACAGGGCGCAACCATCCGCCGCAACATAATGTAATCGAGTGACGGGAAATACAGACATTAAATCATCTATGTTTTCTTTACGAACAAGTTCAAATAAATCCTTTGGATCGGATTTTGCGGCAAATGTTAGGGCATCAATTAAGCCTTTTTCTATGTATTCAGTGACACTAATATTACCGCGCTTAAAACCTTCATCAAGGAGACAGCCATCAGAAATGACATAGGCCGCAAAAATCACGCCGCCCGGTTTTGTCACGCGAATTGCTTCGCGCAGGGCTTGTCGTTTATCCTCTATGCTGTAAAGGTGGTACAGTGGGCCTAATAACAGCGTAATGTTATATGTATTCTCCCGGAAAGAAGATAGCTCCATAGCGTTGCCTTGGGTAATCGTAACATTTTCACCCGGTTGCGTATTTTGATTGAAAATTTCTATGTTATGCTCTACCAACTCCACAGCGTCAACAACATACCCTTGACGAGCTAACGCATGGGAATAACGCCCGGTTCCTGCGCCTATTTCCAGCACGCGGTCACTGGGGCTTATGTACTTTTCAATGTAACGCATAGTGGTAAGGAACTCAACCGTTCCATGCTTTAACGCCAGCCGATTATCCTCGTTATAATGATTGTAAAAGTCAATTAAGTATTGGTTTGTTTTCATATTGTACTCCCTATATTTGTCTTAGTTTTAGATAGATAAATCCCATTCGGGGTTTTCCTGCCTTATAAAAGCAGACAGTATATTCATCAACATTTTTTCAGCACGATTTCTGTCCAGCGCTAACTTCTTTGTTGCTGTCAAAACCGCTATGCCGTGAGTATAAAGAAATAAATCTAAAAATATTACTTTTGCCTTTTCTGATCCTATTCCAACAGCTTCTGAAAAAATTTTCGCTTTTTGTTCATTATCCGGTTCTTTATAAAAATCTTTTGCCTCCGTCATTTCCAAATCCATATCGTTTATAAACAACAGCTTAAATAAGTGCGGTTCTTCCCCCGCAAATTCAATGTACGAAAGAGGAAGAATTAAATAGGGGCTTATATTTTCTATTTTTTGATAATGAGAAACATACTGCTCGTAGTATTCATACGCAAAAGCAAGAAATTCATTTTTTAATTCTTCCATATTTTCATAGCATGTGAAAATTGGTCGAGTAGAGCATTGTAGTTTACCTGCAATACTCCTTGCGTTTACAGTCTCAAAACCTGTCTCCCTTGTAAGCTCTAAAACAGTATTCAAAATCATGTCCTTTGTTATTTTCGCTTTTGGCGGCATAAAAGTTCACTCCCCATCGTTATGTTTCATTCGTTACATAACTATTGTTACACATAAAAGAAAATATGTCAAGTGAACGTTTTTTTGTGTATGTGTCGTCAAAAAATGAAGCTTCATTTTATAAACTTTTTTTGAAAACAGGCTTGCTTTTCCACCCGTGGTGCGTAAGCTGTGACTCACAGAAATCAAACATAATCTTTAAGGAGGCCCACACCATGGCGAATTATCACATTGAAATCCAGCGGAGCAACGTAACCCTCGCGCAGTTCCTCCGATATGTCCGGCAGCAATGCGAGAAGAAGGGCATTGACTTTTATATCGAGCGAGAGGACTTTGAAAAGCCGCACACCGAGTATTCCACAAGCTATTCCGTAATAGACGGGAAAAAGAAATGCCACTTTGCTTAGTATCGGACGGTCACGCGCTATCGCCGCAAAATCGCCAGCTATCAGACCTCGGAATGCTTCACCAGATACCACCACACCGACGAGCTGGAGGAATATAAGAAAACCGAGCTGCACCGCTGGGACAGCGAAGAAAGCGCGGCGGACGCGCCCTGCAAGGCTGAAACCTTCAAGCAATTTGCCTGCGACTACCAGACATACATCCTCAACTTTGACGGTTACTGCTACAACGAAATCTGCGAGTTTACCTTTGACAACGAGCGCCGGGGCTATGACTACTACTACCAAGCGAACCGGGACGCGGAATGAGGCAGCCAGCCCCGCTTCGGCGGGGCTTTTCGCTGCCCGGATACTCCGAAAAAAAGATATGTTTTAAGCAATTTAGAGCTTGCTTTTTCACCCGTGGTGCGTAAGCTGTCACTCACAGAAATAAAACATATCTTTAAGGAGGACGCGATTATGCTGCAAATATCCGCAATCGTAAAGAAAACCGAGGAGCTGTTCGACCTATTCAACCAGCACTTTTACGACGGGGAGCTGGCCCGCCCGGCCATCACCGTATCCCCGGACGGCGGGCGCGGAGCCTATGGCTGGTGCAACGTGCAGGAGGTATGGAAAACCGAGCGGGAAATGTACCGCGAGATCAACATATGCGCAGAGTATCTTGACCGGCCCATGACGGAGGTTTGCGCGACCATGCTCCACGAAATGGCCCACCTTCACAACCTGCTCCACGAGGTGGAGGATACCAGCAACAATGGGTACTATCACAATATGAAGTTCAAGGCCACCGCCGAAGCGCATGGCCTGCATATTGAAAAGCACCAGAAATATGGCTGGACGATCACGACGCTGGCACCGGAGGCGGAGGCATGGGTCAAGGAAACCCTCGGCGGCGAGGCAATCGACGCAAGCCGCCTCCCGGAAGGAGGCGCGGGCAAGGAGAAGGATAAGAAATCCAAGAACCGCAGCATTAAATATGTATGCCCGGAGTGCGGGGCCATCATCCGGGCGACGAAAGAGGTCAACGTGGTATGCGGGGATTGCGACGTACCCTTCGAGCGGGAGTGAGCGTCATACTTTTACGCGGTGACGAAGGTTCCCGCGTGATTGTTTAATGAAATCGAGAGTACCGGGCACACTTTTTGGCGGGGACTAACTCGGCGCTTTTTGCGATATAAAAGGGGGTTCGGAAATCAAGGCAAAAGGCCGCCATGCGCCACCACCCGGAGGCCGGACGGGAAATCCGGCCCGCCACGGCAAAGCGCCGGAAACAGAAAAAGCCCGGAAAGCCCACAGATAGCGGGTTTTCCGAGCACAAACGAAAAATAGCCTCCCGAAATGGGAAGCTATCTTTCTGTCAAAGTTTGTCCTTTGATTTGATGCGGATGACAGGAATCGAACCTGCACGGTCTCCCACTAGATCCTAAGTCTAGCGCGTCTGCCAGTTCCGCCACATCCGCATATTATATTTCAAATAGAAAACGGACCGTATTTCCTGAATACTTATCAGGAAATGGGACCGTTTTACAGTGAGCGTGCGGGGATTCGAACCCCGGACAACTTGATTAAAAGTCAAGTGCTCTACCACCTGAGCTACACGCCCATACGTAACCTGGGCTAGCTGGATTCGAACCAGCGAATGCAGGAGTCAAAGTCCTGTGCCTTACCGCTTGGCGATAGCCCAATAAAAAAAGGTGGGTAATGGGACTCGAACCCATGATATCCAGAACCACAATCTGGCGCGCTAACCAACTGCACCATACCCACCATATATATTACCTATTGAACTATAGTGTCCAACTAAGTACCACCTTATTCAATTGTGTGGCTCTAACGAGCCTGGGGGGATTCGAACCCTCGACCTACGGCTTAGAAGGCCGTTGCTCTATCCAGCTGAGCTACAGACTCACAAACCAGCTCTTTGGAACTGCTTTCTCTTAAATCCCTGTATGCGATATCAAGGCTTTAAGAAAGCGGGTGATGGGAATCGAACCCACGTATCTAGCTTGGAAGGCTAGTGTTCTACCATTGAACTACACCCGCATAAGTATCGGGGTGACAGGATTTGAACCTGCGACCTCCTGGTCCCAAACCAGGCGCTCTAGCCAAGCTGAGCCACACCCCGAAATATTCTTTTTCTGTCACATGAAGTCTTATATACCGCTGTATCGCCGTGACACAAGAGTTATTATATATGATGGCTACCAGCTTGTCAACATATTTTTTCCATTTTTTTATAAAGCTATTTTTAGACAAATTTTATCTCAAAACCGGCATCTCCTCTGGCATCGGTACACATGATGACATAGCTTGGCTTTCTACCCTCCTGTCTTGGATAAGCGATACTTCCGGGGTTCAGTACCACCAGATCATCCTCAACGGTAAGCGCCGGCCTGTGTGTATGCCCATACATCACGATATCGGCACCGCGCCCCCTCGCTTCTGCCTTCAGGCGCTCTTCCGACATGCCGACATAATAGTAGTGCCCGTGCGTGATGAACACGTGGTATCCACCGATAAAGAATTCCTCTTCCCTTGGAAGATCGGAGAAGAAGTCATTATTACCACTTATGACATGGAACGGGCAGCTTACGAGCGCTTTTATATAATCCTCTTTTCCTTCTGCGTCGCCCAGATGCACAAGCATGTCGATCCGGCCCTCCCGTTCCAGCACAGTCTCCAGATTCTTATGAGATTTATGTGTATCGCTTACAATTAATATTTTCATACTAATTCCTCTTATCCTAACATCTTACTTTCAATGACGGAACGCATTTTGCGCAGGCCTTCTCCCCTGTGGCTCAGCTCGTTCTTTTTTTCCGGAGACAGCTGCGCGCTTGTCATGCCAAACTGGGGCAGGAAGAAGATAGGGTCATAGCCAAACCCATTTTCACCGACAATCTCATGCCCAATCATTCCTTCCATCGTACCACGCACGACTTCAGCCGTCCCGTCCGGAAATACTGCCGCTATGGCACAGACGAATCTAGCGGTACGTTCGTCATCCGGCACGCCGTCAAGCCGGTTGAGGAGCGTCTGGTTTTTGATATCATAGGATGTATTTTCCCCCATATATCTGGCGGAATATATCCCGGGCTCTTTGTTCAGGCAATCAATCTCAAGGCCTGAATCATCCGCAAGAACCACAGCCTCTTTGTATATATCCATCCCATGGGCAAGCTCCGCTATCTTCGTGGCCTTAATCAAAGCATTTTCTTCAAATGTGCTTCCGTCCTCCACGATATCCGCGGTAATACCGGCCTCTCTCTGAGACAGGACTTCCATGCCGAGGTCTTCCAGAATCATACGGATTTCCACCATCTTATGTTCATTGCCGGTTGCAAATATTACTTTCTTCATTATCTTGCTTTCCTTTCTTCACGACTGCCGGGACGTTTGGGCGGCCTTGGGCCCAGGAACTGATAAAAATATGTCTTGAGCATCCCGTTGTATATCTTCCTGTTCTTGTCCGCTTTTCTTCCAAAGTACCGCTCTGCTTCTTCATAGGAAGTTATCATGTACGCAGACCAGGAATCAAGTTCCTTGAAGCTCTCTCCGAAAGTCCTGTAGAGCTGTGGCAGGTTCTCTTTCTCTTCCAGTCGTTCCCCGTAGGGAGGATTTGTAATGATAAAACCATATTTCTTCGGATGCCTCAATTCCTTCACATCTCTTTGCTGAAAATGGATTAGTTGCCCGACTCCTGCTTCCGCCGCATTCTGCCTTGCGATCTTAATCACGCTGTCATCGGCATCGTACCCTTGTATATCCACCTCAATATCGCGCCGTATAAGGCCTTCTGCCTCATCTGCCGCATCGTACCACTGCTTTTTTGTTATAAGGTTTGTCCAGCCCTCTGCTGTAAAAGAACGGTTCATCCCCGGTGCCATGTCTGCTGCCATCATCGCCGCTTCTATGAGAAATGTACCACTGCCGCAGAACGGGTCTACAAGAATTCGTTCTCTATTCCATGGTGTCAGCATGATAAGGGCCGCCGCCAGCGTCTCCGTGATTGGCGCCTTGCCGGACACTTCCCGGTATCCCCTTTTGTGCAGCGATACGCCGGAGGTGTCTATTCCAATCGTAACAGTATCCTTCATTAGAAAAACACGTACCGGATAAGATGCTCCGTCCTCCTTGAACCATTCCATATGATAATGTTCCTGCAGCCGCTTTACCATTGCCTTCTTCATGATAGACTGTATATCGGAAGGGCTGAAAAGCTTACTCTTTACAGAAGCTGCCTTCGCCACCCAGAATTTGCCGTCCTTAGGGATGAATTCCTCCCATGGCAGCGCCCTCGTCTTTTCAAACAGTTCATCAAAAGTAAATGCTTTAAAAGAGCCAACCTTCCATAAGATTCGCTCCGCAGTCCTCAGGAAGACATTCCCACGGCACACCGCCTGCGCGTCTCCATAGAAAGTCACCCTTCCGTCTTCCACACTCGCAATCTCATAACCCAAATCCTGTATCTCTCTCTTCAACACAGCCTCCAGTCCAAAATGACATGGGGCAATCAATTCAATTCTATCCATAAAAATTCTCCAATATTGTTAATCTTATCCTCTTATCTTACTTGCTGTGTGCACGTTTTGTCAATTGGGGACGGGGGTTTTTTAAAAAACCCCCGTCCCCAATTCGTTTTCCCCTGTCCCCATAGCACTTATCCACAGAAAAGGACGTACCCTGTGGATACGTCCCTTTTCTGCTCTTCTTTCGCTTACAATCTAGTAGTTGTTGCTCTCGTTGCTGCTGTTTCTGTTTGAAGAATTCTGATTTGATGCATTCTTGTTTGATGCATTCTTGTTTGATGCATTTCTGTTAGAAGCGTTCTGGTTAGATGCATTCTGGTTAGATGCATTCTGGTTTGATACATTCTGGTTAGAAGCGTTCTGGTTTGATGCATTTGAATTGCTGTTAGATGAATTATAGTTCTTTGCCATGTTAATTCCTCCTAATCACTCTAATCAATTTTTTTGATTACGAGATTATTATGTCCTGATTCCATTCTTTTATGTAAGATGTACATAGAAACTATTTCCATAATTCTGTCAATCTTTTTTTATTAAAAAAGCAAAACTGTCTAATATCGTCGAATTTCATCTTTTTTATTCTTTTCGTTTCTGTTATTTTTCAATCGACAAGTTATTGTATACAATTAGGCTGTAAGGTCGGTAGGAGGCATTATGGATAAATTGAGAGCTCTTTTGTTAAGGCTCGGGATACGGTCTACATTGAAAGGATTTCATTTCCTGCTGTATGCGCTGCAGCTGTGCTTATCAAATGATGAGTATCTGCTCTCTGTCTACAAAACTCTCTATGTTGATATGGCCAAGCATTTCAGCACCTCCAGGGATAATGTAGAGCACTGTATCCGTACTGCCATTTCTAACTGCTGGTACAAAGGAAATAGAAAGCTCCTGATAACCATCTCAGGATATGAGCTTAGGCAGAAACCGGCAAATGGAGAATTTATCGATATTCTCTACAATTATTTAATCGAAGAAGGTTAGCCCGCCAAGCGGGCTCCTTCATAAAATTTATAATGCCAATTTTTGGCAATTTTCACAAAAAGCTTTTATTTTAAGAATTTTTTAATTTTTAACTTGCTTTTTAATGTCCCCTATATTATACTTATTCTTGTAGAAAGGATACTTTCTACAACCCCTTATTAATTATTTATACTCCCCTCAAAAGACCGATGGCTCCCCCATCGGTCTTTTACTTTTACCAGCAATTCCCTGCACACCAGCACCATATCCGTGCCGGCATATGTATATATGCTTAGAATTATATGGCAAATGCTTTTCCTTTCATCAAAGCATCCGGCACTCTTCTATGGTTATAAAGACATGGAAAAGGCTTTCATCAACAACATGGCGACTGCTGCTCCAGGATCTTCCAGCGTCCTTGACGCTTCACCTCTGGTTGCGGCCCGCCCGTGTACGGCAACCATTGTTGTCGTGTTCTGAAATCCTTGTTCTGCCATAAGCGCTGCTTTTTGTGCCGCCTGCTTCAGGCCATCTCCCCGGTTCAACGCCTCCTCTAAGCATCTGGCTGCCGGAAGGAGTCCATCAAGGAACGTCTTATCTCCCTCACATGCCCCTCCTCTTTTCATGACGCCATCCGCATATGCCCAAAAGAGCGCTGCGATATCCATATCCTCTATGATTTCTTTGCCCCTCAGCTCTTTCCCGGCCTGCATCAGCCCAGAAGCCATCAATGTCCCCATCGTTGAGGGTACCGCTGTTGACATGGCCTTTCCTGCCTGATACAGCACTTTTCCCACATCCTTTTCCTCACTGCTTTTTGCAGCCGCATATGCTGCCTTGAATCCGTCGCTCATGGTAAGCCCAAGGTCTCCATCCCCTACCATGCTGTCCAGTCCAATCAGATACTCTTTGTTTTCCGTCATGATTCTATCTGCCTGCTCTAAAAATTTCTTTATGATTCCTATATCCATATCATCCACCTATACCTGTACAAAAAATGGAGTGTGGGCCGGCGCGTCCAGATACGCTTTCAGTTCATCATCCAGCTTCAGAAGGGAAATAGACAAGCCCGCCATTTCTAAGGAAGTCGCATATTCCCCCACATAGTATCTGTGTACTTTTATCCCGCGTCCTTTTAATATTTCATGAATTTTACCAGTTACAATGTACTGTTCATCTAACGTAGTGGCTCCCAGGCCATTTACAAGCACTGCTGCTTCCTCTCCCGGCTGATAAGGTAGATCCTCCAAGATCTTTTCCAGTATCTCTTCCGTGATTTCATCTGCAGTCTCTATCTTCCCACGTCGGATTCCCGTCTCACCATGGATGCCCATGCCGATTTCCATCTCTTCCTCCGCAATATCAAAACCTGGCTTCCCCACCCGCGGCACGACACAAGGGGTTAATGCCACTCCCATCGTCCGTACATTTGCAGCAGCCTTTTCTGCAATTCTTTTCACTTCATCAAGGCTCTTCATAGCCTCTGCTGCTGCGCCTGCACATTTGAACACAAATACGATTCCGGCAACTCCCCGCCGTGTGTTCTTCCTGCCCGGTTCAGGTGCAGGCGATGCCACATCTTCTCCGGCAACGACACTTTCCACCCTTATATCCTCTTCAAAATCCGCCTGCTCTGCAGCCATATCAAAGTTAAATATATCCCCATTATAATTGCCATAGATATATAAGACTCCCGCTCCAGAATCAATCTCCTTCGTTACGGCAAGCATCTGTTCCGGACTTGGAGACTGGAACACATCTCCCACCGAACAGCCATCCAGCATCCCCTTTCCAACATATCCGAGAAACAGCGGCAGATGCCCAGAGCCTCCCCCTGTCGCAATTCCCACTTTCCCTTCCTTTTTATATCTGCTTACCAGGCAATGCACATCATCTTGCGTATACTTCACAAGATCCGGATGTGCCGTATAGATACCTTCCAGCATTTCTTTGACATAATTTTCCGGTTTATTTATTATTTTCTTCATTGTCATGCTCCTTATCTGCGAACCACATGGATTGCAAAATTTTCTACTTCCTCTTCCAGATAGGCCGCTATCATCGTTCCGTCTTCAGCGATATTCCGGTATCGTTCCCTTATATGGATCCCTTTGCTTTTCAAGTAGCGAACTGCCCGTTCTACAGAATATGTACCAATAGCAATATGACCCGCTTTCCCGGGGAAATCTTCTTTCATGCATTCTACAGCATTCCCTGCAAAATCGGATTTTGCACCCTTACGGTGCGCCAGTCCAAAGATATCAGCAACTCTGGCAGCCGTTTTTTCCCCGTCCCCACTGCCGCCGCAATTGATTCCTACGTGCGCAAGCTGGAATCCCAGGGACAATTGGATTGCCTGCGCGCAGTTTTCCTCAATCTGTTCCCATCTTTCATGTTCAATTTCATCAAAAGATGCAATAAAATCTCCTCCTGCGGCAAGCACATTCTTCGTCGAAAAATACTCTTCCAGCTCAGACATCTTCAGTCCTCCCGTGACGACGAATCTGCTGTTTGGATAGGGGCCCTCCAATTCTCTAAGCGCCGCACTACCTCCCATAGCCTTCACCGGAAAATATTTGAATACAGACAGGCCGTCTCCCATGCCGTTCTCGATTTCTGACGGCGTTACACATCCAGGAAGGATGGGCATCCCCATTTGTCCGGCTCTTTTTACGATTTCTTCCTTATATCCTGGTGTCACGATAAAATCTGCCCCTGCCTCTATCGCGCTGTCCAGCTGGTCTATCGTCAGGATGGTACCCGCTCCCACGCACATCTGAGGGTACTCTTTTTTTACAGCACGGATCGATTCCGCAGCATGTCCATTTCTGAACATGATTTCCATAACAGGCAGCCCTGCTTTTATCAATGTGCCGGCAAGCGGGCCTGCCAGTTCTTTAGCCGGCATTTGCACCACAGGCACGATTCCCAGTTCTCCAATAAGCTGAAACACTTCCATATTATACCTCTTTCCTTTTTGATGTCTTGTTCTTCATAACTGCCTTTATTACCGGAACAAGGAATGTAAGCAATACTACTATTAACAGCACACAAGATACCGGTCTTGTGACAAAGATATCATAGCTTCCTTTAGACATTACCAACGCCCTTCTTAAATTGGATTCCAGCATGCCGCCAAGCAGCAGCCCCAATACGAACGGACCGGTGGGAAAATCAAATACCTTAAAAAGAAACCCTAATAACCCGGCCGCAAACATAATCAATACATCATAATAACTGTTATTTAATGCATAAGAGCCAACCACACACAAAATGGAAACTGCCACCCAAACGGTGGGCTGTGCCACATTCAGCACTTTTGCAGATATTTTTGCCGTAAGCAGTCCAAATATCAAGAACGCAATATTTGCCAAGACCATCAGTATCATAATCTGGGAAGTGAATACGGCATTTTCCGTAAACATTTTAATGCCCGGCTGCATTCCGTACATCGTAAGCGAACCAATCAAGATAGCCGTAACAGCATCTCCCGGAATCCCTAGTGTCATCATCGTTGTCATGGCACCGCCAATCACACCGTTATTAGCCGAGGAACTGACTGCAAGGCCTTCTACCGAACCTTTTCCATATTCTTCCGCATGTTTACTTACCTTCTTACTGTTTCCCCAGCAGATTATTGATGCAATATCACCGCCCGCTGCCGGAATCGCTCCGATAACCGTTGAAAACAAACTTACTATGATACATCTTGGCGTCAGGCTTAACATCTTTTTACGATCCGGGAGTATTCTCCCTAATTTCAAATTGACCTTGCGGGCTTCCATCTCAGCTTTTTCGCTCTCGCGTTTTCTGCGGAAAATCTGATACAGCACTTCTCCGATGCCAAACATTCCCACCATAACCGGAATAAATGAAATCCCCTTCAAGAGATTTGTAGAGCCAAACGTAAATCTCGGAATACTCAGAATAGGGTCCAGCCCAACACAGGAAAGCAAGATTCCTGCGAATCCGAGCACCAGCCCTTTTAACGGGTCATTGCCTGCAACCGCTATCATCATGCTGATTCCGAACAGCGCCAGCATAAAATATTCTGCAGGTCCGAAGGATACGGTAAATTTCGCAATAGGATCTGCAAATAATATAAGGCAGATCGTACTGATGATTCCTCCCAGAAATGAGAATATCACGTTCACGCCTAAAGCAAGCCCGCCTTTGCCTTGACGGTATAGGGCATATCCGTCAAAGGACTGGGTAATGGAGGCCGGCGTGCCCGGAGTATTGACCAGGATGGCCGAGATCCCTCCGGCAAATATTGCTGCATTCCACAAGCCCATTAACATGGCAAAGCCATCCACTGGCTCGAACCAAAAAGTAATCGGTGTCATAATAGCGATCCCCATCGTCGCCGAAAGCCCAGGCAAAGCACCAATCGCAGTACCTATCAATACCCCCGCACATAAAAACAGCAGTACCGACGGCTGCAAAACCAGACCCAGCCCTTCCATCCATACGCTAGCTGTCATACCGTCACCCCCCTAGACTGTGAATCCAATGGAAAATGCCACCATAAATACCAGATAAATAAACACTGTAAATACAACAGCATACATGATCGTATATTTCCATTTCCGCTCGTATAGTTTATTCAGAAATACCGCAAACAGCAGCACTCCAACAATAAACAGATCCGTCAGATACCAGAATGCAAGGAATACGGCCAAGCCCGCCACTGTCAGCAGCAATATCTTAATGTTACCTCTCATCTCAGCATCTAATGCTACATATTGTTTTTCTCCATTTTGCCTAAGACCGCGGATCATTAGGATGATGCCGGAACATATAAGCGCTCCGCTTAATATGCAGGGAAAAAATCCCGCTCCCGGTACACCGTCTGATGTGGTAGCGACAAAAGAGAGAGTATCTGTTGCCAAGGTCTTTACCAGAAAAAAAATGCCGATGAAAATAGTTATCATTCCCGGCACAGTATCACCTTTTAATTTCTTTTGCATACAAGCTCTCCTCTCTCTATGGCAATCCAGACTGCACTTCCTGCAGCCTGGATGTCATATCTGTATCTGGTGTCCTGCTATTGTGTAATTCCAAGCTTCGGAATAAGCTCTGCATAATCTGCCAGGAGCCCGGAGGCCACTTTATCCATCTCAGATCCGCTTAAATACGCAGGTGTGAATCCGTTCGTCTCCAATACTTCTGTCATCTCATCAGAATTAATCGCTTTTTCTGCTGCATCACTTAAAATGTCAACAACATCCTGGGGAGTATCTTTGGGCACTGCGAATCCGCCCCATCCCTGAATCGTAATATCATAGCCGAGTTCTGACGCCGTCTGCACATCCGGGACCACATCCGAACGCTCATCTCCAAGAACCGCCAAGACTCTGAATTCTCCTGAATCCACATTGGACTTTACTTCTGACGGGCTTACTGCCACTGCCTGGATATTGTCTCCAAGCAGCGCTGCTACCGCCGGAGATGCACCATCAAAAGGTACATGCGTGAATTGAACGCCGCATTCCTGCTCTACTGTTGCCGCTGCAATGTGCCAGATGGAACCAGTTCCGGAGTTGCCGATTTGGATCTCCCCTGGATTCGCTTTTGCATATTCTATGAATTCCTCGAATGTCTGCCATTCACTGTCCGCACGCACCGTAATGGCTGCCGGGATAGTCATCGCCCGCCCGATAAATTTAAAATCATCTGTTGAGACTTTTGTATATCCAAGTGCTTTTAGCATCGTAGACTCTACCGGCATATAGGATACGGTATATCCGTCAGGTTTGCTGTCCGCCACCTGCTGAAGCCCGATCGCTCCGGAAGCCCCTTCAACATTCGTTACGGTAACCGAAGTATCCAGTGCATCTTCAAATTGAGTAGCGAAAATCCTTGCCGTTGTATCAGATGCCCCGCCTGCCGCATATGGAACAACAATGGATATCTGCTTCCCGTCCGGGAAATCACTCTTTTCTCCCTTGGTATCTCCTCCTTTGGTTCCGCATGCTGCCAGGGACAATACCAGGGCACAAACTGCTGTTAATGAAATTACTTTTTTAAGCTTCATATTCATCCTCCTTAATCCAAATACACTTCTACATCTCTTTTCAACTGTTCCACTTGTTCTTTTGTCAGATCCAGCAAAGGTTTTTTCATATGCCCGCCGCGTATGCCACGGAACGTTAAGATATGTTTGAAAATAGACATGTCAGCTCCACCCTTCATCAGCCATGCCAGAGAGGTCGCTTTGTCCTGCGCCTTTTTTGCCGCCTGCATATCACCCGCCTTAAACTGCTTGTAGACTTCAACAAAAGCTTCCGGAAACGGGCCGGAACACCCCGAGACCGTCCCGTCTGCCCCTGCCGCCAAGGCCGGCAGAAACATATGATCCGCACCAAACACCACGGAAAAATCTCCATCATTTACCCGCAGGTACTGCAGAAGACGGGTCATGTCCGGATAGCTGTACTTCACGCCGATTACATTTGTGCACTCGTTACAGATAATCTCCATCGTCTCCGGGGTAATATCGTTATGTGCAAGTTGCGGTATCACATATACATATACCGGAAATTCTTTTGAAACAGCAGAAGATACCGTTCTGTAATATTCCACCATCGCCCGCTCATCTACCGTAAAGTAACTTGGTGTGACTACTCCGATTCCGTCCGCTCCGATTTCTTCTGCATGTTTCGCAAGAATGATGGTGTCCTCCTGGCCCATCGCCCCCACGTGAATATAAACCGTAACCCTGCCGGCTGCTTTTTTCACAACCGTTTCCGCTACAAGTTTTCTTTCATCCACGCTCATCAAGTACATCTCTCCTGTAGTCCCTGTCGGATAGAGGCAATTTACCCCTTTAGAAATCAAAAATTCTACTTGCTGCTCCAGCGCCTCTTTGTCAACTTCTCCGGTTGATGTAAAAGGTGTCGTCATTGCCGTGATTACTCCATATAACTTTTTCATGCTTCCCCTTTCTTCTGTTTATTTGTTCAGTAATACTGAATATCATTCGTTATTACTGTTCACAAATAAATCATAATATACAATTATTTTTCTGTCAATATTATTTTTATAGTCATTTTTCACTAAATACTGATGATTATTTTTGTATATTATTCAGTTTTTCTTATCATCATTCTATATTTCATTGACACCTCTGCAAAAACGTTATATGATTTAAGAAATACTTAATTTCAGGGAGATTTGACTATATGGAACATAGACAAGAGAACACCGGATTGGTTAATTCCGTCCAAAAGGCATTGAATATATTGAACTGTTTTTCGGTTGAGCAGCCTCAGCTTTCCCTTGCTCAAATCAGTTCTCTATTATCTTATCCCAAGAGCACCACTCTTAACCTCGTGCGTACTTTAGAACATTCCGGCTATTTATTAAAAGATGCCGCAACGCAGAACTATACTCTGGGATATAAAATATTAAATCTTAGTTATTTACTGCGCTCTTCATTGCCTGTAGTACAATATGCACTTCCTTTTCTGGAAGACCTGCAGGATAAAACCGGTGAAATCATCTACCTTGTTTCGTATATCAATGGCCAGGTCTTATATCTCGAAGGCCTGTACCCTACACAACGGATGGCCAATTACTCTATCTCCGGGAAAATCCTGCCCATGCACTGTACCGGCTGCGGAAAAGCGATGTTTTCTTATCTTCCCAGGGAAGAGCAGCAAGCCATCCTCCGCCGCTGGGGGCTTCCCCCGAAGACCCCGAACACCATCACCACCGAAGAAGCACTTTTTAAAGAGGTGGAGCTGATTCAGTCCAGGGGATACGCGGTAGATTTAGAAGAAGAAACTCCCAACGTCAAATGCGTAGCCGTACCAGTGTTGAACAGCAACGGACATGCCGTTGCAGCAATCAGCATCTCCGGTACTGTCATGAATATGAAAGACGAGCTGATTCCAGGATATGCCGAAATGCTGTCCCGCACCTGTTCTGTCCTGTCCGGCAAAGCATCGGAATTCCCCGCATCCAAGGTATCTTCTCCCTTTTGACGGAACCTGCGATATCAGAACAAAAAAAAGAGGGGAAATCCCCTCTTTTTTCATCTGCGCCGCCCTATCAGGCGGACCACAAGCATCACAACTATGATTGGCACAATCAATGGCATCAAAAGGCTGAAGATGCCTCCTATCACAGCTATGACAATCAGCACTACGCCGATGATGCCAAGTACAAGAAGCAGCTTCTTCCACCAGGCATCGATTCCAAATACATGGACGCTTCCGCCAGTTCCATAATTCTGTCCGCTTCCTCGTCTCCCTGCTGCTTCCTTGGCCTCGTATCCGCCGTATGTTTCCGTGACATTCCCAGCAGCGTCGATAAGTGTTCGTGCAATGACCCAGGGATCGCCGAGCTCGCCAACAACCTCTGCCTCCGGCCTGCCCTTCCTCACTTCTTCCATTATATAAGACCTATAATATTCTACATTATCCTGAACCGCCGACCCTCCAAGGTCATTTTCCAACGCATTCCGGAGCTTTTCCAAGAATTCATTTTGCGTCATCCGTTAATCCTCCCAACGTCACCACTGTTAAACACAAGAACCTTGAACCTAGAATAACATATATAAACTGTCATTCCAAGCCCAAGGTCCTTAAATTTTTCTAATCAATTTCTAAAGAATCAGACTTCAAAAATCAAATCTCCATACGACGGCATCGGCCATGCTTCTTTATCGACGATCATCTCCAGCGCGTCAACCGGAGCACGGAGTGCAGCCATCGCAGGCACGACGTCAGAATGATAATACTCTGCCTGTTCCTTCCCCTCTTCCATACGGACCGCCTTATCCGCTGCAATTATAAGAGCTTCCAGCGCCTTTTTCGTATCTGCCAGCAGCGCCGACACTTCCTTCAGAAGTTCAGACTGAACGGACATATCCGCTCCCGCTTCCTTAACTGCGACGACCGTATCTGCCAGGCTCTTCGTATACCTGATTACAGCCGGGATAATCTGCTTGCTCGCCATATCGATCATAGTGCGGGCCTCTATATTGATAGCCTTGGAATAATTCTCGTACTTGATCTCCGCACGGGATTCCAGTTCCGCTCTTGTAAATACATTGAACTTCTCAAACATCCTGACCGACTTTTCTGTCGTCAGCGCCGGTATAGCCTCAACCATGGATTTGATATTCGGAAGCCCCCTCCTGGCTGCTTCTTCCACCCACTCATCCGCATAACCGTTGCCATTGAACACGATGCGGTAATGCTCTGTCGCATACTGCTTGATCAGATCATGGACCGCCATCTCAAAGTCATCGGCCTTCTCCAGTATATCGCACGCTTCGCTGAACGCTTCCGCCACAATCGTATTGATGACTACGTTAGGGCCTGCAACCGAATCACGGGAGCCGACCATACGGAATTCAAACTTATTTCCTGTAAATGCGAACGGCGATGTCCTGTTCCTGTCGGTCGCGTCTTTAGCCAGATCCGGCAGCGTCCTGACGCCGGTCTCCAGCGTTCCTCCCTTCAGGCTATGGGTTGCCTCCCCGGTACTGATAAGCTGATCAAGCACATCTTCCAGCTGCTCGCCTAAAAAGACAGATATAATAGCCGGAGGCGCTTCATTCGCTCCAAGCCGGTGGTCGTTGCCAGGGTCCGCCGCAGATTCGCGCAGGAGATCCGCATGTTCGTCCACCGCCTTCAGTATACAGGTGAGGACAAGAAGGAACTGGATATTCTCATGCGGCGTCTTGCCAGGTTCCAGCAGATTCCTGCCATCGTCTGTCGTAATAGACCAGTTGTCATGCTTCCCGGAACCGTTGACCCCTGCAAACGGCTTTTCATGGAGCAGACACTTCATTCCATGCTTTCCGGCCACACGTTTCAGCGTCTGCATCACAAGGTGGTTGTGATCCACCGCGATATTCGCCGGCGCATAGATAGGTGCAAGCTCATGCTGCGCCGGTGCTACCTCGTTATGCTGCGTCTTCGCCGTAACGCCGACTCTCCACAGTTCTTCGTTTGTATCCTTCATGAATCCCGCAATCCTCTGACGGATTGTGCCGAAGTAATGGTCGTCCAGCTCCTGGCCCTTCGGGGGCATGGCGCCAAAAAGCGTACGCCCGGTATATATCAGATCCTTCCTGAGACGGAACTTCCCGCCGTCAACGAGAAAATATTCCTGTTCCGCCCCAACGCATGGAGTTACTTTCTTAGAGGTCGTGTTACCAAACAGCCGTACGAGCCTTAACGACTGTTCGCTAATGACTTCCATCGAGCGAAGCAGCGGCGTCTTCTGATCAAGCGCTTCCCCTGTATAAGAACAGAAAGCCGTCGGAATACAGAGAGTCGCTCCAGCGGCATCGTGCCTTACGAACGCAGGTGACGTACAGTCCCAGGCCGTATAGCCCCGGGCTTCGAATGTAGCGCGCAGCCCCCCGGACGGAAAGGAAGATGCATCCGGCTCACCCTTGATCAGCTCTTTTCCGGAGAAGCTCATCAGCACCTTGCCGTTGTCAAGCGGAGCAGATATAAATGAGTCATGCTTCTCGGCCGTAACGCCGGTAAGAGGCTGGAACCAGTGCGTATAATGGGTAGCCCCCTTTTCAATCGCCCATTCTTTCATCTCATGCGCAATGACATCCGCTGTTGCCAGGTCCAGTTCCTTGCCCTCTTCAATCGTCTTTTTCAGATCCTTATAGACCTTCTTAGGCAGGCGTTCCAGCATGACGGTGTCATTGAACACGTCTTCTCCAAATATTTCAGCTACATTAATTGCTTCGCTCATATTCTCTGTTTCCTTTCTTGTATTTAATCGAACAGCAGCGGGAGGGCCTAATCTGCCGTCTCCCGGAAAGTTTTTGTGGCACAGCTGAGCACAGCCACCTGTATCACATAGAAAAAGGCACCCCAACACCGGTTGGAACGCCTTTGTTCATTTCTACGTCTGCTAGTATACCTCAATCAGCCGAAAAAGGCAAGTAAAAATTTCATTCTGCGACTTAAGCTTTTCCAACTGAACCGAATAATTCCATCTTTTCTTTTACAGTCTGCATAATAGCGTCTGTACCTGGCTTCAACAGCTTACGTGGGTCGAATCCCTTGCCTTCCAAGTCTTTGCCTGCTTCAATATATTTACGTGTCGCATCTGCAAATGATAACTGGCAGTCTGTATTTACATTAATCTTGGCTACACCGAGGTCGATAGCCTTCTTGACCATATCATCCGGGATTCCTGTCCCACCGTGAAGCACGAGCGGCATCTTCCCTGTCAGCTGCTGAATCGCGTCCAGAGTCTCAAAGCTTAATCCAGCCCAGTTCTCAGGGTATTTGCCGTGGATATTGCCGATTCCTGCTGCGAGCATGTCTACCCCAAGGTCGGCAATCATCTTGCATTCCTGAGGATCCGCGCATTCGCCCTGTCCAATCACTCCGTCTTCCTCGCCGCCGATAGCCCCTACTTCAGCCTCGATGGACATTCCCTTTTCCTTACATATGGCAATCAGTTCTTTCGTCTTGGCAACATTCTCCTCGATTGGATATTTGGAGCCGTCAAACATGATGGAAGTAAATCCTGCATCGATACATTTCAGACATCCGTCATAGCTTCCGTGATCCAGATGTGTCGCAACAGGTACCGTGATTCCAAGTTCATCCACCATAGCTGATACCATCGCCTGTACAGTCTTAAAGCCTGACATATATTTTCCCGCGCCCTCAGACACACCTAAGATTACAGGTGATTTACACTCCTCAGCCGTAAGCAGAATCGCTTTCGTCCATTCCAGGTTGTTGATATTGAACTGACCTACTGCATAATGCCCCTCTACCGCTTTTTCAAGCATCTCTTTTGCTGATACTAACATATAATATTCCTCCAATTCCTACACTATGGCGGCAGACCGCCGACATATAATGTAATTGTTTCGCTTTTAACATTATATATCATTACCCGTGAAAACACAATAATGTTTGCCAATAAAAAATACCGGCATCTTTAGAGAAAGATACCGGTAGCAATCAGTGACTCCAAGGGGAATCGAACCCCTGATTCCAGCGTGAGAGGCTAGCGTCTTAACCGCTTGACCATGGAGCCGTAATTTTTTCCTGCTTGCCTATTATAGCAAATAAAGCTGTAATAGACAAGCATTTTTTTTAGAATTTTAAAATTTATTTCAATATCATGCTTATATAGCCCTGGATAAAGATTCCGAACACGATGAGCGGCAGGATAAATGTCAGATAGAACCTGGCTCCACGCCCCGACGGAAACCGCATGCCCTCGCCGGCGTTGGCCTCCCTGAGGAAGTTGTCCCATCCCCATCCATATCTCGTCACGCAGAACAGCAGATATACCATGGAACCGAGCGGGAGCAGATTATTGCTCACGATAAAGTCCTCCATATCCATAATATTCTTGCCGCCTACCGTGAAGGAGGACCAGTCTGTCATCCCGAGTACGCACGGGATGCTGAGCAATATGAGAAGGCCGCCGTTCACTATGACAGACTTCTTAAGCGGCCAGCCCCACAGATCTCTTGCGAACTGGATGATGTTCTGGAATACCGCCACAATCGTAGACAGGGCAGCAAAGGTCATAAACAGGAAGAAAAGGCTGCCCCATATCCTGCCTCCCGGCATCTCCCTGAATACGTTTGGCAGGGTTACGAACACCAATCCAGGGCCTTCCCCCGGATTCACGTCAAATGCAAAGCAGGCCGGAAAGATGATAAGGCCCGCCACGACCGCCACGAAGGTGTCCAGCGCCGTGATGCTCACCGCTTCGCCCGCAAGACTTCGCTCTCTGCCGATATAGCTGCCGAATATGGCAAGCGATCCGACACCGACACTCAGCGTGAAGAATGCCTGTCCCATCGCCGCAAATACCGCTTCCTTTATTCCGGCCTCTCCCATCTTCCCAAAATCAGGCAGCAGATAGAACTTAAGCCCCTCCATCGCGTCAGGAAGCGTCATGGCACGTATGACAAGCACGATCATGATGACAAGAAGGCTCGACATCATCACCTTCGTAATGAGCTCTACTCCTTTCTGAAGCCCCATCGA
Source organism: Extibacter sp. GGCC_0201 (assembly GCF_017566055.1). Taxonomy (NCBI): domain Bacteria; kingdom Bacillati; phylum Bacillota; class Clostridia; order Lachnospirales; family Lachnospiraceae; genus Extibacter; species Extibacter sp. GGCC_0201. The sequence continues at coordinate 43,160 of NZ_JABFCH010000018.1, forward strand.
GCAGATAAGAAGCGCTGCCACAGAGATAAGCACCATCCAGAAAAGCATCGCATTCCGATTGGACGTAAGAGCGCTGAAGACGGCCTCTACTTCGGCCGTATCTGCCCCGGCAAAGTCCCCCTTCGTCATCTTGACAAAGTACGCCAGCATCCACCCTCCGATTGTCGTATAGAACATCATGAGCAGATAATTGCCGGCCATAGAAAAGTAGCGGAATATATGCCACTTGCTTCCGGACGGTTCCAGCGCGTTGAAAGACATGGCGGAGCTCTTCTGGCTCCCTCTGCCCACCGACAGCTCCATGACTACGATTGGAAGGCCTAATATTACAAGGAAGAAGAGGTACATGAGCACAAATGCCCCTCCTCCATATTTACCTGTTATATAAGGGAAGCGCCATACATTGCCAAGACCTATGGCACAGCCCGCCGAGATGAGTATAAAACCCAGTCTTGAAGAAAACTTTTCTCTCTTTTCCATCACTATGATCCTCTATCGTTTCTCTTCCAGCAGATATGACTCCGGATTCTGCATCAGTTCCCTGATATGCTCCCCCGGCACCATAATCTCAAGCTGCCTGTTCAGATTCTGCACTTCCACCCGGTCATGGACACCTCCGAATTCCCCATCCAGCGTCCACGGTATCTCCTCCAGAGATTCAAACACGATATTGCCTGTCTTAAATGAAAACATATGCTTCGTATCTACCTGCTCTATCAGAAGTGCCGCCACGATTTCCTGAAGCTCAAGCGGATTCTTCGGCATCTTGATCAATGTCACTTCGAACACGCCGTCGTCAAAGACGACCTGCTTGCCGACCATATTGCGGAAACCACCGACCGACCTGGAGTTCGTAACCATTCCGAATATGAATTCATCTTCTATCGACTCTCCGTCGTGTGTAACTTTGATTCTGTATGACGGAACATTGAACAGCCTCTTTGTTCCCTCCAGCACATAGGCGAGATGTCCGAGCACATTCTTCACTTCCTGCTTCGTCTGGTAAGATACATCGGTAAAGAGTCCGAAGGCTGCTATATATACGAAGATATCTTCATTAAATTTTCCCACGTCACATGGAAACACGCTGCCGTTGACCGCATTGTCCGCTGCACTCAGCAGCCCTTTTGGTATATGGAGGCTGTTGGCAAAGTCATTTGTAGTTCCGGTGGGGATATACCCGATTGGAGACCGGTCGCCGCGCTGCATCATTCCCGTCACAACTTCATCAATCGTTCCGTCTCCCCCGCTGCACACGACCAGATCGTAAGCATCCACCTCATACCGCAGCACCTTTTTATATGCGTCCCGGTACGCCTGCGTAGGGTATGCCACCACCTCATAGCCGGCCTTTACAAATATATCGATTACATCTGACAGCTTAGGCTTGAGCAATCCCTTTCCTGCATGCGGATTATAGATAAATAACAGCCTTTTCATAAGCCCCTCCTTTTTCCTGGCGTATAAAAAGGGCATTTTCATGCCCTTCTCATGTATGCCTTATCAAACACCTTCGTTTAACAGGTATGTATATTTTATTTTTTGTCAGAAAGGAACAGCTCCAGCCCTTTTGCGGCTTCCTCTTCATCCCTGCCCTCTGCAACTACTGTAAGTTCCTCTCCCTGACATAGTCTGAGTGTCATCATACCCATGATGCTCTTGGCATTGATCTTCTTTTCTTCCACCTCGAAGAATACCTGGCTTTGATACTGGCTTGCTTCCTGCACCAGCAGCGCAACCGATCTGTCTTCCGTACTCATGTCCGTTTGAATAGTTACAGGTTTCTTAATCATAATGTTCCTCCTTACTGTTCCCTTAACTTATCAGCTATCTCACTTAACTTGCGCAGCCGGTGGTTCACTCCTGATTTGCCAAGCGGCTCCCGGAGCAGACTACCAAGCTCTTTCAAAGTTGCCTCCGGATATTCAAGACGTGTAAGGGCAACGTCTTTTAATCCCTCCGGCAGCTTGTCAAAACCGACGGTTTCTTTTATATAAGAAATATCCTCCATCTGCCTCACGGCAGCAGATACGGTTTTATTAATATTTGCAGTCTCACAGTTTACCTTCCGGTTGACCGAATTGCGCATCTCCTTCAGTATCCTGACATTCTCAAGCTCCATCAGCCCGATATGAGCCTCCATGACGTTCAATATATCGACAATCTGCGAGCCTTCCTTCAGATACACTACAAAAGTCTTCTTTCTCGGCACAATCTTTGCATCCATGTCAAAGCTGTTGATGACATCCCTCAGATGAATGGCCTCTTCCTCTTCGCTGCATACAATCTCAAAATGATAAGATTTGCTCGGGTCGCTCATAGATCCGGCTGCAAGAAAAGCCCCGCGTATGTAGGAGCGTTTGCAGCATACAGCCTGGACGGATGCATGTTTGACTGCCAGCAGTTCATTTCCTACCGCACGGATAAAATAACTGCTGCTGTCTCTGCCCGTATTTCTCCGGACAGCGATATCAGTTCTTATATTAAATGTTTTTTCAATTAATGTAAAGCACTTTCTTGCAACAGCAATATTTTCCGTGTGTACTCCGAGAATGCACGTACCGTCTGCGCTTTTTAAAAATCCGCCGCACATGTGCACGACCGCCGACAGTTCTGCCAGTCTGCAGTGCCTGGCCTTGGCGTAATGCGCGGATAATTCTTCCTTTATATTTCCTGAAAATGACATCTGCCTCTCCTCAACCTTTTCCAGTACAAGGTGCTATCTGGCCTTAGTGATAGCGTCTTTTTCTATATCGCGGTGTTCAATCCGTATCCCATATACATCCGTATCCTTAAGCTGTTCAAACAGTTCATTCGCCAATGTCACGGACCGGTGCTTGCCTCCGGTGCAGCCGATGCCTATGACGAGCTGTGTCTTGCCTTCCACGATATAGTTCGGTATGAGGAATTCAACCATATCTACCAGCTTTTTAAGAAATTCCTCTGCCTTGTCATTGTTCATGACGTACTCTCTTACCTCCCTGTCATTGCCGCTTTTCGACCGGAGTTCTTCTATATAATATGGATTTGGCAGAAAGCGTACGTCAAAGACAAGGTCCGCGTCATTGGGGATGCCATATTTGAATCCAAAAGAAAGGACCGAGATATACAGGTTCTTATATTCTTTGTTCTGGACAAATATTTTATTCAGTTCCGCTTTCAGTTCTCTTGTCAGCATATGGCTCGTATCGATAAGATAGTCCGCCCTTTTCTTCAGGAACTTCAGCTGTTCCCGCTCCCGCTGTATCCCCTGGTCCACTCTGCTGTCGCTGCCGGACAGAGGGTGGAACCTTCTTGTCTCCTTATACCGCTTTACAAGTACATTATCGCTCGATTCCAGAAACAGGATTTCATATCTCAATCCTGTAATATCCAGTTCATCCAGCACTTTCTCCAGCTCCCTGAAGTTCTGCCCGCTCCGGATATCCACCCCCAGCGCCGCCTTGTTTATCTCAGTCCCCGGTACACGGAGCAGATCTGCCATCTTCGGAATCAGCGGCACCGGCAGGTTATCTACGCAGAAATAGCCCACATCTTCCAGCATCTTAAGCGCCGTACTCTTTCCGGCACCCGACATTCCTGTAACTATAACGAATCTCATCTTAGAACTCTCCTAATCTCTTCACTTCCGGTTCCAACCGCACTCCAAACCGGCTTTCTACCCGGTCGGCCACTTCTGTAATCAGTGCCATGATGTCCGATGCCGTAGCGCCGCCCTTGTTGATGACAAACCCACAATGCTTTTCTGACACCTGGGCACCTCCTACGCTGTACCCGCGAAGCCCTGCTTCTTCAATCAGCTTGCCGGCAAAATATCCTTCCGGCCTCTTGAATGTACTTCCGGCACTTGGATATTCCAATGGCTGTTTGGAGACTCTCCTCTCCTTCAGCTCATCCATCCTGGCCCTAATCTCATCTTTACAGCCTTCTTCCAGCTCAATCACGGCTTCCAGAGCAATGTAGCCTTCCCTGGCTATAATGCTCGTCCGGTACCCTAATTCCAGCTCGTCTTTGCCAAGCGTAAGGAACTCCCCATCTTCTGTAAGGACAGTGACGTATCTCAGCACATCCTTCATCTCTCCTCCGTATGCGCCAGCGTTCATCACACAGGCACCGCCGAGCGTGCCCGGGATACCAGCCGCGAACTCAAATCCAGCAAGAGCGGCCTCCAGCGCCCGGCCTGCAATCGCAGACAGAAGTGCACCGGCCTGCACCGTAAGCGTGTGCCCCTCAATCCTTATCTCATTCATGCCCTTACATATCTGTATCATGACTCCCCGGTATCCTTTATCAGACACCAGAAGGTTGCTCCCATTGCCGATAATATAAAAAGGAACGGCCCATTCCCTGCATATCCGGACAGTTTCCTTTATCTCTTCCTTTGTCCTGGGGATGGTATAATAGTCTGCCGTCCCGCCAACACGGAAGGTCGTGTGGTTCTTCATCGGCTCATCCGTGAGCACTCTTTCCTCTGCCAGAATATCTGTCAATGCGTTATAAAAATCTTGATTCATATCTATCTCCATCTTATTATATTTCATTCGATCAGATGCCGGGGCAAAAGGTATCGGGCCCTGACAGCATCACATTAATTTTCTCAGTACATCATACACTATCTACCTGCCAAATTCAACGCAGACTTGCAAAAACAGGGAAAATGCGTTATATTAGTCCCATATAATCTATTTTGAAAAAGGAGTGAACTTATCATTGGACTCGAGTGACGTCATACAGCTTATCATACTGGTTGTTCTACTGGGATTGTCTGCATTTTTCTCATCCGCGGAGACATCTCTTACGACGGCCAACAAGATTCGAATCCGCAGCCTGGCCGAAGACGGCAATAAACGGGCTAAAACATTATTAAAAATAACAGATGATTCAGGAAAGATGCTGAGCGCCATACTTATCGGCAACAATATCGTCAACTTATCAGCCGCCTCCCTTACCACAAGCCTTGCATACAGCTTCGGGGGCTCTATGGTGGCGATTGCCAGTGGTATCCTGACCGTATTGATACTTCTCTTCGGGGAGATAACGCCGAAGACGATGGCAACTATACACGCTGAGAAAATGGCACTTATCTATGCGCCTGTCATCAGCCTGTTCATGAAGATCATGACACCTGTCATCTTCCTTATCAATGGTTTGTCTATGGGCGTGCTCCTTCTTCTGCGCGTAGACCCCAATGCGAAAAACGATATCATGACCGAGACAGAGCTCCGTACCATCGTAGATGTCAGCCACGAGGACGGTGTCATTGAATCCGACGAACGCGAGATGATATATAACGTATTCGACCTGGGTGATGCCAAAGCCAAGGACGTCATGGTCCCTCGCGTCCACGTAACGTTTGCTGATGTGGAAAGCACCTACGTGGAGCTGCTTGAGATATTTCGGGAGGACAAGTTCACCAGACTGCCGGTCTTCGAGGAGACTACAGACAACGTCATCGGTACCATCAACATGAAAGACCTTCTTCTCTATGACAACACGAAGGAGTTCCATATACGCGATATACTGCGCGAAGCGTACTTTACCTATGAATATAAAAATATCTCGGAGCTGCTGGTAGAGATGCGGCAGGCATCTTTCAACATTGCCATCGTATTAGATGAATATGGCGAAACAGCCGGACTTATTACTTTAGAAGATATATTAGAAGAGATTGTCGGAGAAATCCATGACGAATATGATGAAAATGAAGAGGATTTTATCCAGGAAATCGGGGAACGGGAATTTATCGTGGAAGGTTCCACCAACCTGGACGATCTGAACGACCGCCTCGACCTGAACTTTGAATCAGAAGATTACGACTCTGTCGGCGGCTTCATCATCGAGCGGCTGGACCGGCTCCCTGAAGCAGGTGATACGATTACGACAGAACAAGGGATACGTATGGTAGTAGAGACGCTGGATAAGAACCGGATCGAGACCGTGCATCTATATCTGCCGGAAGCAGAAGCAGATGATGATACAGATGATTGACGAGGATAATAAGGACGCTGGAATCTGCATTCCAGCGTCCATTTATTTGTCCTCCTGCGCCTCTTCCACTTCTTCTCCCGCCAGATGGAGTATCGCTTCAATCTGTGCCTCTGTCATGTCAAGCTGCTGCGCCACTTCGTCAACAGATACTTTCCTTCCCATATCCTCGCTCATGTGTCGGATCGTCTCATCCAGCTCGGCAACCTGATCCACCATCTTTTTGTCCTGCCGCTTCGTCTCTGTCTGGGATTCTATGAACGCACGTATGCCAGCACGTACTTCTTCCAACACCGTATCCTCGTCGTCGGCTCCCGCTTCACAGCGGCCAAGCGCCGCCATAAGGCTGATATTCCCTTCCTGGACCATATCGCCGATAAATACCTCTTTCTGGTGCATCTTAAGCGCCGTATCTACGACAAGAGGCAGATAATAGGCGATGCGCGCTTCCTCCGCATTCCCGCTCTTCATGCCCTCTATGTCCTTCATGTATTCCGCAAGATAGTCCTGCTCTTCACTGTCCAGGTCTGCCGCCTCTTCCTCTGCCTCGATGATTTTGCCCGGCTGCTTCTTATACCCGATTACAGATACTTTCTGTGAAAGCAGATAGTCACAGACGAGCTCTGTCTGTTCCCGGGAAAGGCTGTCCTCTTCAAAGAACTGCTCTATCTCTTCCATCGTAAGCCGGTTCCCCTGCCCGGCGGCAAGCTCCTGGATGCTGCTCAGTTTGCTCCTGAATTCCAATCTGTCTGCCATATAGTATGTCCTCCACCTTCCGGCTTATGTCCTCAAGCCCCCCGAGGCATCAGGGGGACGCGCCGTTTTACAACATATATTATCACACTCCGAATAAAAATTCCATTGTAAATCATGATGGAAAGTGATACGATTACGTGGATAAAATGAATGGAATCGGCTTCTGCCGTTAAGAAGGAGAATATGGTCATGTCAATAACGAAAGGTATTCTTAAGATAAATGGAGCAAGACCGGAAGGCTGCAACCCCCTTCCTCTCTTCAGAGACCGCCGGAAACATAAATCCCCTAAAAGCAATGGGACGATGCTTCCGGAGGAGCTGGCACATTTCGGGTATGAATCAGCGTTCCGCGTTCTTCCCTACAAGATGCAGGACCGGTATACGAGAGTGAAGGATGAGCTGTCGCTTTCTACTGTCGTATTGGAGAACGAACATCTGCGCGCTGAGTTTCTTCCTGAATTTGGAGGCCGCCTCTATTCCCTGCAGGAGAAACCGTCCGGCCGGGAGCTGCTCTATCGCAATCCCGTCATGCAGCCGGCCAATCTCGCCATCCGGGATGCCTGGTTTTCTGGAGGGATCGAATGGAATATTGCGCAGCTGGGGCACACGTTTACTACCTGTGACGACGTGTTTTTTGCCAGTGTCGGAACGGGCAGCATCCGTGACGGCAAAGAGGAAGAATTTCTCCGCATGTACGACTATGAGAGGACGAGAGGACTTGCCTGGCAGATTGATTTCCATCTGCCACAGGGGGCTCGCAGCCTCACCGCCCATGTCACCATTCTAAATGACCAGGATCACAGCGTGCCCATGTACTGGTGGACGAACATTGCCGTTCCTGAGAAGGCGGGCAGCCGTGTGTTTTCCGGCACGGAAGACGTCCTGTACATAGAACCCCAGTCTCAGGCGGAAGGTTCAGAACACTGCTTCGGACGCGGACGGCTTCCCCATCTTCCCGTACTGCCCGGAAAGGATGCCTCCTATTCCCTGTGCTTTGACTACTCCAGCGAATACTTTTTCCAGAATCCCATGTCCGACCCGGCTCCATGGGAGGCTGTCTCTTACACGGACGGTTCGGTATTCTGTGAACGCTCCACACAGCCGCTTCGCATCCGCAAGATGTTCTGCTGGGGCAGCCATAGCGGCGGACGCAACTGGTGCGGTTACCTGTCTGTTCCGGGACAGGGCGACTATATCGAGATCCAGGCCGGGCTTGCGCCGACACAGCTGCACGGCATGGATATGGATGCCAGGAGCCGCATGGAGTTCACCCAGATATTCGGTACCGCGGCCGTACAGCCGGGAGAGGGGAACCTGGACTCCTACAGCCAAGCGCGTTCACTCGTGCATCAGGCTGTGGAGCGGTCTATCCCCGCTTCGGAAGTCGCCCGGATGGACGCCCGCTGCCGAAGCCTTGCTGCCCTTCCCTGCAAGACGGTGCTGCACTGCGGACACGGGTGGGGCGCGCTGGAGGACAGACGGCGGCGCCTGGAGCATAAGTCTCCTCTGCCGTCCTGCCTGTCCTTCCCGGAAGAAAGCCTGGGTGCAGAGCAGGAGCTATGGCTCAGACTGATGGAAGGCCGCACGCTGCCTGAAACAGACGAGGTTCATCTTCCTGCTTCGTGGATGACAGACGTCAATTATATACCGTATCTCGAACGTTACCTGGCCAGCCACCCGGACAGCATTACCGGGCGGCTCCTCCTCGGCGTATGCCTGTATGAGAATGGCAGCTACGATGATGCCGTCTCCTTATGGGAAGAATGCCTGCTCCAGAAGCCTCTCCCGATCCTGCACCGCAATCTTGCCTACGCGGCGAATCAGGAAGGGAACCTCAGGAAGGCGGTCCGGCACATGGAGCAGATTCCCTTCGATACATATCTGGATGCGGACCACGCCTACCTTCAGGAATACTTCCAGCTCCTCTCCAAAGACAGACAGTGGGACACGATAGACAGCCTGTACCGCAGGCTGCCCGTACATCTGAAGGAGGAGGAGCGTATATACCTGCTCGAATGCGAAGCCGCCCTCCATTTGGAAAATTGGGCCTTCCTCGAAGAAGCTTTCCAAAAAGAATACGCTTCCATCCGGGAAGGAGAGACGAAGATAACCGATATCTGGTTCGCATACGCCAGAGCACATCACATCGATTCCAGCAAGCTCCCTAAAAATCTGGACTTAAGAATGTTCTGACGAATAGGGACAGGGTAAAATGAATTGGGGACGGAGGTTTTTTAAAAAACCTCCGTCCCCAATTCATTTTACCCTGTCCCTATACCCGGTTTCTCATCAGAAATATTATGCCGCCGAACAGCCCGAAGATTATTCCGACATAAATGGCGGCGCACATGATGCTTGTCGCATACACCCACACTGATGCGCCTGACGCTATACAGAAGACCATGCCTGTTATAAGGGCCGCGGCGGACCAGCATATAATATTGACCGCAAGAAATACACCTGTCGCGGAGTCGTTTTGAAATACTCTATTTATCAGTTCCCACAATCTTTTCATCACAATACCTCCTCACTAAATTCGTTCTCATCTCTTTGCTGTCTTTATTATAATTTAGTATTGTTAAGGGAACCCGTGGACTGGTGATAAATCTACGTTAAATGTCAGCTGATGATCAAGGTCTGATAGCCGTCCATCTTCAGTCTTCTTTCCATATCGACCGCATCGCTTAAATTGTCATATCCTCCTACCTGGACGCTTAAGTACGGACCCGAATCATCGATAAATGCGGGGTAATCCTGCTCCAGCAGCTCATTGCGCAGTCGTTCCGCATAGTTCCAGTTCCTGAACAGGCCGACTTGTACTCTGTAATAGTTCTCCTGGATGACCCCCGCTGAGTTGAGGGCGTCAAGAAAGCCTGAGGCGATCGCCTGTGCGATGGCATCAAAATTATTGTCAAAGAGCATATTATCTGTATCGGAATTGATAAATCCGGCCTCCACCAGTACCGCCGGCATCTTTGTTCTTCTCAGCACGACCAAGTTCGGCCTTGCCTTCACGCCTAGATTTACAAATCCCACCGCCTCCAGCTGGTCATTGATGTCCTGGGCCACCTGGTATTTGAGCCCTGACAAGTCATATACAAGACTTTCCACCCCTGATACCTGATTATCCGTCGGGAAAGAATTCCTGTGGATGGACAAGAAGAAATCTACCCCCGCATTATTTGCTTTCGTCGCTTTCTCAAATGGTGTCTCATATACATCTGTCGTCCTCGTGTAGGACACATCTATTCCATTGTCCTGCAATATCTCACCCACTGCCAGGGCAAGACGTAACGTATCGTCCTTTTCCTGTCTGCCGTTGTAGACAGCGCCTGGATCACGGCCGCCGTGGCCCGCATCCACCATGACTGAATATGGCATAAAAAATCCCCTTTCACAACATTCTATAATAGGATATGCAGGGACAAGGCAGTTGGGAACCTCTGGTATTTAACAATAGACAAGGCAGTATGACGTGATTTTCATTCATACTGCCTTGTCTATTCAAGGATGTTACATAAAATCAGTTCAGTGCCGTAAGATCCGACTTTTCATATCGGTTATGCCCCTTTATCCCTTTCTTATAATTCCAGCATGCGATGGCTTCCTCCAGCGATTTTCCTTTATTGTCTTCAAAAAAATCCCGTATATAGGTATTGTACTCGAACTGTCTGTCAATGACCGTCTTCCCCTGCTTCTTCTCTTTTACAATCCTATGATAGGCATCTATGGCATCTCCATACGATTTGCCCGCATTGCTCTTCAGCCATTTCTGAAATGCAACATTGAACGAGAACCCTTTGCCGATTCTTTCTTTAAAAAATGCCCGGTGCCTCTCCGTACATACAAAATCAGGTTCTATTATCGAATCTTCGGTCATAACTTTCGTATTCGCCGCAGCCTTTCTCGTCGTCCTCGCCGCCTGCACTTTACCCGTATCAAGAAAACAAGAGATTCTTTCTGCTATCTCCATCTTCCCGCCCGATACCGGCAGGCCGTTCCTTCTGCAGAAGTCAACGAGTTCTTCTTTTAGATAATAATAGCTCTTAAATGTTTTACTGTCTAAGCTTTGATTCAAAGCAGGTCTATCACTCATCTGACCCTCCATTCCTTTGTCTTTTCGATATCATTATGGCTGCTCCAGAACATATAACGCGCAACATCGGGATCACTTTCCCAACATTCATAGACGTCGCGGGCATCCTCTTTACAAAACGGCCTTAGCAGCAGTCTGTCAGTCTCTAATACCGGTGTGTTCATCTCATTCTCCCCTCAATTCAAGATTAGGCGCACCCAATGAAATCTATCTTCTTCTCATCTTACTGCGTCAGCCAGTTTATACTATTGTACCAAGCTGACGGCGCTTCGGCTAGTCCTAGTTATGAATTTTCCTCTGCTTTTTCATTATGAATACCCCCGTTCTAAGACAGTCGTTCATTAATATCTCTTAACCTTCCATACATCTGCCGGTACAGCTCATAACGCTCCTCATATATTCTTACTGCCTCTGCTTCCGGCTCCACCACAGTTCCTGGCCGTACCATCTGGCCTGCCGCATCCTTAAGAGAACGATAAAGGCCGAGCACCACCGCTCCAAGAACAGCGCCACCTAAAGCGCCGGTATCTGCACACGCCGAACAATACAGCTCTCTTCCCAGGATACTGGATCTGATTTGCATCCAAAGAGATGATCTGCTTCCGCCGCCGCTTACAACAACCTTATTGACGGGAATCCCGGCATGACGGATGCTGTCAAGAATGACCCTGCACTCGAATGCGGTCCCTTCAAGTATCGCCTTGTAGATTTCTTCCCTGCCTGTGGCCATCGTAATCCCGATTACTGCCGCCTTTGCCTTTTCATCCATGTGCCCCGCCGTTGCTCCGGCAAAATGTGGCACTACAAGCAGATTAGACGGATGATGGCCCTGCTGCCCGTTCAGGCCGGCAAGGGTTTGCTCCTTTGGTTCCTCAGACCCTCCGAAAAAATTGTCAAGAAACCAGTTTACACCTGCCCCGGCTGCATTATGCCACGCGACGGTATTATATAGATGCGGCCGGACAAAAGGTTCACAGGAGATGAGATTCTCACGGATACTTCTGCTGTCTATTCTGCCGCCGAGCACCGTTGTTATCCCTTCTGTCGTTCCGACTGTATTCGAGCAGATTCCCGGCTTTATCGCACCTGCACCGATAGCATTAAATATGTGGTCGTGGCTTCCCACCAGAACCGGTATATCATAAAAGATGCCAAGCTCCTCTTTTATCTCCTTCCTGAGAGATCCAGCCACCGTACCGCCCGGAACCGGATGGGACAGAAGATCCTTACTCATCTGTACCGCATTAAGGATTTCATCTGACCACCGTTTTTTTCTAATGTCAAAAGCCATCGTCCTTGACGCCATGGAATAGTCTATGACGGCCTCCCCTGTCAGGACAAAGCCTATATAGTCAGTAAAGCACATATATTTCCATACTTTTCTGTGTATCTCCGGATAGTGCGCCCGGATATAAAGCATCTTGTTCAAAGAATATATGTAGCTTAGGTTCAGCCCTGTTATCTCTGTGAGCTGTTCCTCTCCAAACCGGCAGGCCACTTCTTCAAGCTCTTCACTCCCCCTGGAATCAGATCCAATGATACTGTTCATCAAAGCGCCTCCGTCAGCACCTACCGGGACGACCGCCTCCCCCAGGGAGGCAACCGTAATCAGCCTGATCTCCTCTGCCGGGGATGTATGCAGCACCTCCGCCACCGCCTGAAGCGTCTCTTCCTTCACCTGGACAGGAGAGAGTTCCCGCTTCCTCTCTTCTAATCCATAGGTCCGAAGCGGCCGGTAGGCCCTGGCGCACATATTTCCTTTTTCATCTATAATAGTTGCCTTAATGCCGGATGTTCCGATATCAATTCCTAAAAACATGACCGCTCCTCTTATGTATGCGATGCATTTTTAAATGCGTTCAGTACCTCCACCGTTCTCTCGTATATAATCTCCATGGCCTGATTGGCCAGATTGCAGAAGTTTACCGGATTTTTCGATTCCTGTATCGTCTTCATAAGATATGGGGCAGGCGCCGTATCAATCGCGGTAAAATAATTGATTTTTTTTATTCCCGCTGATATAGCCGCCTGAATCTGGTCAAACGGGGTCCCTGAACCGCCGTGCATACCGAGATGCACATCCCCCGCCAGGCTCTTAATCTTTTTAATCCGTTCTATATCCAGATTCGGCTCCCCTGCGTATACGCCATGGACCGTTCCAAAGGATGTCGTCAGCACATCGCAGCCCGACCTCTCACAGAATACCTCCGCCTCTTTCGGGTCGGTAAAATATACGCTTAAATCTGACAGGTCGCTCGTCTCCTGTCCATGTACATCACTTGGCATGTTATTGGGCATGGCGCCAAGCTCTGCTTCCACTCCTATTCCAAGGGGCTTCACGATATCTACGAACCTCCTGACCTCCTCGATATTTTTCTCCAGCGGAAATCTGGAACAGTCATACATAATCGAAGTGCAGCCAAGCCTTACCGCTTTCATGCAGTGGTTGAAATCAAAACCGTGATCCACATGGACAGAGATTGCCGCTGTTGATTTCCTTGCATAATCCAGCATTAACGGTACCGCAACCTCTATTGGGACAACGCTTTCCTCTGTCTGCGCGTGGTTTATCGTCACCGGCATTCCTGTATCCTCTGCCGCCTCGATTACAGCCCTTAATGAGATTTGATTCGGGGTATTAATCGATGCGATTGCAAAATTATTTTTCTCCGCCTCCTGTAACATTTCCTGTAAACTTACTAACATTGTTTCTTCCTCCTTATGTATTCTCGTATTTTGCCGCTTATCTTTGCTTTCTCTGCTTTACCATGTCCATGGAAACTGCCGCCAGTACCACAAGGCCCTGTACGATCAATTGCCAGAATGAATTGACATTCATCAGGTTCAACCCATTTTTGAGGACTCCTATAATCAGGACGCCAATCATGGCACTTACCACGCTGCCGGAACCGCCCATCAGGCTGACTCCTCCGAGTGCGCTGGCCGCCACTGCATCCATCTCCCAGCCGACAGCGACGGCGGGCTGTCCCGAATACATCCTGGCCGCCATGACAATCCCGGCCCATGCCGCCAGAAAGCCAGACAGCGTATGCACGGTAAACTGCACGACTTTGATATTGATTCCAGAAAACCTGGCTGCTTCCATATTTCCGCCCACGGCATACACATATCTCCCCATCCTCGTCTTATTCAGGAACAGCCATATCAAGATAACCCATGCTACCGCATAGATGACCGGGAGCGGAATAATGCCAAGCCTCCCAGTCCCCAGGTTGGTAAATGCTTTCTCCGTGCACCGGATGGGTTCCGCATTTGTCATCAGGTAAGCAATCCCTCTGGCAATATTGAGCATGGCCATCGTCGCGATGAATGCCGGTACTCTTACCATGGACACGAAGAAGCCATTGAATGCACCACATGCGGCTCCCGCAAGAAGTCCCAGCATGATTGCGGCAGGTATGGGCACATGATAGTGGGCAATCATGCCTGCTGCTACCGTCCCCCCCAGTGCAAACACCGAACCTACGGATATATCTATGCCGCCTATGATGATACACATCATGACCCCTAATGTCAGAAAGACATTATTGGTCATCTGACGGAGCAGGCTCATCAGGTTGCTCTGCGTCAAAAAGGAATCGGACATGAATGTCAAAAACAGACATAATATGACAAGACCGCTGATTATTGCAACATTCTCCTTAAGAAACGACTTGTTTCCCGCTGTCACTCTTCTTTCTCTATTTTCTGCCTTCATCAGTTCTTCCCTCCAATGCGTATGATAATATTCTCTCCTGTGAAAATTCTTCCCTGCTGACAGTCCCCGTGAGCCTGCCTTCACTCATCACGCAGATCCTGTCACTCATCCCCATTACTTCCGGCATCTCAGACGAAACCATGATGATGGACATCCCTTTCTTCGTCAGCTCATTCATAATGGAGTATATCTCGGCCTTCGCGCCCACATCGATTCCCCTTGTAGGTTCATCCAGAATAAGCACATCCGGCTTGACCGCCAGCCATTTCGTAATGACGATCTTCTGCTGGTTGCCTCCGCTTAAGTTGCCTGCCCTCTGGCTGTAGGACGGTGTCTTGATTCCCAGCAGCTTCTGATACGTATCCAGCATGTCTTTTTCTTTTTTCCTGTTTACCCGTACCCCTTTGATAAATTCCTTCAGGACGGTAATCGTCATATTAAAGCCGACCGTATTTTTCAGTATCAGCCCCTGGAGCTTCCTATCCTCCGGTACAAGCGCAATTCCGGCTTTCATCGCAGACAGAGGGTCATTGATATTCACCCGTTCCCCTTTTACATAGATGTTGCCGCCTTGTAACCTCGTGATACCAAAGAGAGCCTGCATCAGCTCCGTTCTTCCTGCACCGACCAGCCCTGCGAATCCCAGTATCTCTCCTTTATGTAGTTCAAAATTTATATCATGAAGTGTTCCTTCCTGCTCAAGATGCTCTGCCTTCAAGACTACTTCGCCCTTCTCAAATGAATCCCGTACATAATAGTTGTCCAGCGTCCTGCCTACCATGAGGGAAATCAGCTCTTCACTGTCCGTGTCTTTTGTAACTACAGTTTTTATCAGCTCCCCGTCCCGCATAATCGTGATGCGGTCCGTTATCTCAAATAATTCTTCCAGCTTATGGGAAATAAATATAATCGCAGTACCCTTTTTTCTGAGGTTTCTCACAATCTCGAACAGCATCTGGATCTCATTGTCAGAAAGAGAAGATGTAGGCTCATCCATCACGATAATCTTTGACCGCTGTCTTACAGCCTTTACAATTTCTACAATCTGCTGCTGGGCAACGCTAAGGGTAGAAACCTTTGCATCGGCGTCGATGTCCACCCCCATCTCTTCCAGCGCCTGCTGTGCATCTTTTCTTGATCTTTTACGGTCAATGTAGCCATATTTATCTGGGGCCTCATCCAAAAACATATTATCTGCAACCGTCATCTGTGGGACGAGCAAAAGCTCCTGGTGGATAATGCTGATCCCATGCTCTTTTGCATCCCTGACCGAGTTCATCGCCACCTTGTGCCCGTCAATATAGATGTCTCCCTCCTCAGGGTGGTAGATCCCGCCAAGGACTTTTATCAGTGTGGATTTGCCGGCTCCGTTTTCGCCGAGCAATGCATGTACCTCGCCTTTTCTGACCTCCAGACCTACGTTTTTCAATGCATATACACCGGGAAACTTCTTATGGATATTAATCATCTGCAACGCTAATTCACTCAACAACGCTCACCTACTCCCTGCTTTTTTGCATAAATAGAACACAAATTTATCTCTTTTATGATGCAAAAAGCCGCCAGCACTATGCTGACGGCAATTATCTGCACTATCTTACTGCCACCCATCTGTCCCGTAATCTTTCACATTCTCTTTTGTGATTAAGAAAGTATCTACTTTGATTTCTTTATCTACTTTCTCTCCCGCCATGATCTTATTGGCCGCTTCCACACACTGCTTGCCAATATTAATCGGAGACTGTGCCCCGGTACCAGCCATGCCGCCTTCTTCTATAGATTTCTTGGCATCGGGTGAACCGTCACATCCAAATACTGCGATCTGGTCAGTGAGGCCCGCTGACTCTACTGCCGAATATGCGCCTAAGGCGGAAGGGTCATTGATACAGAAGAATCCAATCAAATCCGAATTAGCCTGGATGATGTTCTCTGCAATGGGCAGCGATTCTGCCGTATCGCCTTTTCCATTCTGCTGTGAAACAATCTCAAATTTGTCTTTGGCATCTCCGAGACCCTTCATAAACCCTTCTACACGCTGCACACAAGCTGCTGCATATGGCGCATCCAGTATCGCGATCTTGCCGCCGTCCGGATATCTTTCTGCCATAGCCTCGCCGACCACCTGTCCCGCGTATTCATTGTTAGAGACCAGGATGGTATCTACTTTATCTTTATCTGTAACATCCGTATCAAAGTTGACAACCGGAATATCGGCATCCTTCAACATGTCAAGCGCCGGTGCAATGCCTTCCGAATCCACCGGGCATAAGAACAAGACTTCAATGCCCTGGTTGATCATGTCCTCGATCTGCTGTATCTGCGTAGCGATATCCTGCTTTGTGTCAAGCGTAATCAGCTCGTCACCGTTTGCTTCTACTTCTTTACGGATGGAACCTTCGATTGTGGTAAAGAACGGATTGTTCATAGTCATACATGTAAAACCGTACTTATGTCCTCCGCCCTTGTCTTCACTGTCTTCAGCTGCTCCACTTTTGGCGTCCTCTTTCGGACTTTCCTCTTTGCTGCCACATGCCGTCAGTGCCATGCTCATGACCATTACCGCTGACAGCAGCGCAACCATGATTCGTTTCTTCATAGCCGTTTCCTCCTTAAAATAGATTGTTTGTCTTAAAGTGTATTCTCTGCCCGGTACCAGGCAAATTACCTTTTTCATATTGTATAAAAAGTCCTTGACGTCACATCTTCTCTTCTTCTACTGCTTCTATCGACGTATTGATATATTTATCCGACATTTCCTTGTCCTTCAGATACAGCAGTATATACAGGCAGTCCAGCATGATCATCTGAGTTACCGTCGCGCAGGACGGCTCATAGCCAAAATTAAGATTTTCATTGTTCACAGTCTTCAGGACGATGTCTGCAAATTGTTCCAGTGGAGTATTGTCATAACTTGTGACTGCTATTGTAACGGCACCCTTTTTTCTTGCCCGCTCCATATTAGCCACAACCATTCTTGACCGTCCGTATGTGCTGATTCCAATTACAACATCCTCTTTATCTGCCAATGATGAAGCGATCGCGCCGTCATGTGCATCCGTATAAAGGCATGGGCTCAAGCCAAGCCTGCTGAGTCTCTGGCGAAGGCTTTTAGCAGTAACCTGGGAACGGCCCTGGGCAAATATCATAATTCGCCTTGCATCTGCAATTGCTTCTACGGCATGTACGATCTTATCCGTATCCAGAATGCTGAGCGTGTCCGTTATCGTCTGGATGTTCATGGAGAACACCTTGTTGCAGATTGTAGACACATCGTCATCCTCCTGGATGCTCCCATAACTGAGCGCAGACTGTTCTTTTTTTGTATTTACCTTGGCCATCTGAAGCACAAAAGCCTGGTAATTCTGAAACCCTATCTCTTTTACGAACCTTGTAATAGTAGCTTCACTGACCCCGCTTTCCTTTGCAAGCTGATGAATCTGTATGCCGTCGAGCTTCTTATAATTTTCCAATATATATTTGGCAAGCTTGTTCATGGCCGGACTCATATGATGCATATTACGTTTAATATTGATAAGAATTTCTGGTGTTGCGGTATTACTAAGTTTTTTCATTCATCCTCCTGGTATAGAAATAATTTTTATGAATACTATATTTATGTTTTATATTTTCATGAAAACTATTTTCAACATAATAATATCAATGATTATCTTTTTTGTCAACAACTATTATTTCTTTTTTATCAGCAAGGACTTTTTATACAATATTCACAAATAACCTATTTTATATTTATGCACCTCCTTTGAAATACCCTACATTGACATGCCTGTCTCCTTGAATTTCCTTGAAAATCATTTTCAGAGAGAAACACCTTACTGTTATTATAAATTCAAATCAGCTCAGTGCAATTAAATATTTCTATTTATTGTATTTTTTTACTCATTTTCTTTTTGATGATGGAAATGAAATAGGCTGCAGACAAATATTGTCTACAGCCGTTTCATACATTTGACAGATATTAAATATAATTTCTTACTATATCACTTTATAACCTCTGAATCTCTACCTTGTCATATATCCTCTCCATGTCTTCCACATCAAAGATTCCGGTCTCTTCCTGAAGAGCCGCAGCCGCGGAGATGGCGCTCGCTTTCCGAAGCGTCTCTTCCATGCCGCAGCCTTCCTCCAGCCCGAGGGCAAATCCGGCAATCATGGAGTCGCCGCAGCCCACCGTATTGACCGTGTCAAGCTTCGGTACCACGGCACGGTAGATGCCTTCGCCACACACGACGAGAGAGCCGTCGGCACCAAGGGAAACTGCCACATTCTCTACGCCGGCTTCATGGATGGCCCGTGCCGCCTCTATGATATCGTCCAACCTGCCGCAGTCCTTCCCTGTGAGCATACGTATCTCATCGATGTTTGGCTTGATGAGGGCCGGTCCCGCCTCTATCCCCTGCTTAAGAAGTGCACCGCTCGTATCCAGTATGACCTTTCTGCCTGCCTCTTTGGCAATAGCGACAAGACGCTGGTAAGCCGTGCCGTCAAGCCCCCGCGGGACACTTCCGGAGACAGCCACTACGTCTGCACGTACGGCAAGCTCACGGTATTGTTCTATAAACCGCTCAAAATCTGCTTCTCCTACGGACAAGCCTGGTTCCAGAAGTTCCGTCTGGATGCAGTTCTTCCCGTCCCAGATGTTCACGCAGGAACGGCTTTCCTCGTCCACATGGCAGAACGCACAGGTTACGCCAAAATCCCCGAGCGCCTCCTCGATATACTTGCCTGCGTGGCCGCCAACAAAACCGGTGGCAGTCGTATCTCCTCCTGCGATCCGGATGACCCTGGACACATTCAGCCCTTTTCCCCCAGGCGTATACTGGCAATGCTTCAGCCGGTTGACTTCACCTACCTTAAATTCTTCCAGCACATACCGCTTATCAATTGACGCATTCAATGTAACTGTCAGTATCATGGCAACCTCCTAATCTTCGTTGACGAGCAGCACTTTTCCTTTGACGAGCCCCGGTGTATGAAACATCTGAAATGCCTCCTGCGCCTGTTGCATAGGCATCTTCTTGTAGATGAAGCCCGGATCGAACTTCAGCTGCCCTGTCGCAAAATAATGTGCGGTCAGCTCCCACTCTCTCCCTGGGAACGGGGCGCTGTAAGACATCCAGGAACCTGTCAGCTTGAACTCTTTCCGGTTCATGTTCTCCCACATCGCGGGCGTAAATGTCAGGTCGGCGTGAGGCGTCCCGATAAAGCAGACATGTGCCTTGTTGGCTGCCAGCTCAAACGCCATCTGCATCGTCGGTACCTGCCCTGCGGTCTCGAATACATAGCTGTAACCCTTGCCGCCGGTAATATCCATCGCTTTTTCCATATAGCCCTCGTCGGCTGTATTTATGGCCGTGTCAGCGCCGAGCTTCTTCGCAAGGTTCAGACGTTCTTTGCTTATGTCAAACACGACGACTTTCTTAGAGCCGAATATCTTCGCCCACTGCATCGTAAACATGCCGATCGTCCCGCCGCCAAGCACAGCTACGTATCCGCCGCCCTTATAATCATTCTGGAACACTCCGTGGAGCGCGACGGTAGACGGTTCAAACATCGCCCCCTGCTCATAGGAGACGGACTTGTCAAATACGACCGCATTCTGTTCCGGGATGACGACGTAATCTGCATTGCTGCCCTGCTGCCTGGAACCGATAAAGCTGTACTTCTTGCAGAGAGAGAAGTTGCCGTTCTGGCAGTCGTCGCATTTCATACACGGCAGCAGAGGCGCGCCTGATACTCTGTCTCCGACCTTTACCCTAGTGACCCCTTCTCCGGTCTCCACGACATCTCCGGAGAACTCATGTCCCAGGACAATCGGATAAAAATGCACTCCATCGTGAAGCACCCTTGGAATATCAGAACCGCATATGCCGGAGGCTTTTACCTTCACCTTTACCATCCCCGGCTCTGCCTTCGGCTCCTCATAGTCCAGATACCGTACATCCTCATTTGCACATACAACCGCTGCTTTCATCGTTATTCTTCTCCTTTCATAACTGCTTTGAGATTCTCATACAGCTTCAGATATACTCTATAATTCTTCGTATATGTTTCCTGCTTTCCAATATCAGGGTCATGATACCGCTTCTCTGCAACCGTCTTTTTGACAGCCTCATCAAAGCTGTTGTACATGCCCACCCCGACGCCCGCAAGGATGACGGCCCCAAGCGTGGTGGCTGTATCGGATGACGGCACGACAATCCTCTTGCCGGTCACATCGGACTTGATCTGCGTCCAGAGCAGGGAATTGGCAGAGCCGCCCATAGAGCGAAGCTCACTGACCGATGCCCCCGCCTGTTCTGCCACTTCCAGGTTGTGTCTCAGCGACAGGGCTACCCCTTCCATTGCCGCTCTGATAAAATGTCCTTTCGTCTTGCTGAAATCCAGCCCGTAATAGACTCCCTTCGCATGCGGATCCCAGATAGGGGAACGCTCTCCTGACATATAAGGGAGGAACACCACGCCATCGCTTCCCTCGGAGACTTTTTCGGCCAGCTCATTAAAAAGCTCCAGGGAACTCTTGCCGGTCTCTTTCCCTTTCAACCGTTCATAGTCTGCAAATTCATGCTCCAGCCAGCGCATGACGCCTCCGCCTCCGACCGTTCCTCCCTGAAGGATCCACTGTCCCGGAACGGCATGGAAGCTCAGGATAAGCCGCTCGTCCGCCTTGTATGTATCCATACAGATGCTCATGCCTCCGGCCTGGCCCCCCTGCTCCTGCGTCTCGCCGGGATGTATGGCTCCTGCTCCAAGCGTTCCGCATGCGGCGTCGAGCGCGCCTGCCACGACAGGTATCCCTTCTGCCAGCCCACACTCCGCAGCTGCCCTGGCCGTCACGTTGCCGATGACCTGATGGCTCGCACAGATGTCCGGCAGCATGTCGGGTTCCATGCCAAGTTCACGGCACATATCCTTATCCCACGTACCGTGCCTCATGCTGAAGCAATGGTGCCCGTATCCCTGTGTCAGCTCCTGCGTCACTTCCCCGGTCAGCTTAAATGCTATATAGCTGTTGGACTGCAGGATCTTGTCCGTGTTCTTGTACACTTCCGGCATCTGTTCCTTATACCAGAGCACCTTTGGCGTAGTGTAAGAAGGCTTGAACGGGTTGCCGCACACGTCAAATATCCTCTTCACGCCGATACGGCGGCCCGTCTCCTCACAGATGGCGGCCGCTCTCGTATCCATCCAGATGGGCGTGTTGGCCAGTACATTTCCATCTCCGTCGATGGGAATGGCAGACCAGCTCTGCCCGTCAATGCCGATGCCCGCGATGTCAGACGGCTTGATCTTGCCCTTTTCAATGACTGATTTGACTGCGGAGCAGACCGCCTGCCACCACTCCTCCGGGTTCTGTTCCGCCCATCCCGGATGGGGATAGTATACGTTGTAGCTCCCGCTGGCACTGGCCTGTACATGACCGTTCCCATCGAATACCGCAACTTTGCATGCACTCGTTCCAATATCGATTCCCAATAAATACTGTTCCATAGCACCACTCATTCTTTCTGCTTCTAATATGCCTTGCCGTCACATCCGCATACTTTCATGCGGCCCTTGACAAGCTCTTTCACAGCTTCCATACCGACATTCCCAAGCTTCTTCGGGTCAAATGTCTCCGGCTTCTCTTCCAGAAGCTTCTTGCACGCGTCCGTATATGCGACACGCAGCTCCGTGGCAAAATTCACTTTGCACATTCCTCTGCTGACACATTCCCTCACATCTTCATCACTAAGGCCTGACGCGCCATGGAGTACAAGCGGAACCGGTACGACTTCCTTGATCTGGCTCACCCGCTCCTTATCCAGTACCGGCGTACCCGCATAGAATCCGTGGGCTGTCCCGATGGCGATTGCAAGAGAGGTTGCCCCTGTCCGTTCGGCAAATTCTTTCGCCTCCGCAGGGTCGGTATTCGTATCCGCGTCAGCCTCAAGGTCATCTTCTTTTCCGCCCACCTTGCCAAGCTCTGCCTCGACAGGGATGCCAAAGGCCTTAGCGACATCAGCCACCTTCTTTGTGAGCGCAATGTTCTCTTCAAATGCTTCATGGGAACCGTCAATCATGACAGAGGTATAGCCTGCTTTCATAGCCTGTACCGCAAGCTCAAAGCTGCTGCCGTGATCCAGGTGGAGGCATACGGGAACAGACGCCCTGCCCGCTTCCGCCGCGACCATTCCATAATAGGTATCGAGCGAACCATATTTTACTGTGGACGGCGTCGTCTGCAGCATGACCGGTGCCTTGACCTCCTCCGCCGCTCCTATGACGGCCTTGACCATCTCCATATTCTCTACATTAAACGCGCCTACGGCATATCCGCCCTTCTGGGCATCCAACAACATTTGTTCTGATGTTACTAATGGCATTATTTTTTCTCCTTTTCCTTTGACTCTTTCTCTTTTCCCGGATAGATACATTCGATTCTGTTCTTTTCAAACTCCTGAAGCCACTGTCCTCCCGGCTTCCTGTCCGTCACGATCTTCGTCAGGTCAGTCCACTCGGCAACTTTTGTAAAAGCAATCTCTCCAAACTTGGAGCTGTCTGCCACGAGTATCCTCTCCTTTGCCGATCCCAGCATCATCTTCTTACTGTTCGCGTCCTGCTCATCCGAATCTGTGATGCCTGCCTCCAGGCTGAGCCCTTTGCAGGAGATGATCGCTTTGTCCACATGGTAAGACTGGATCATGCGGTCGGTGTGCGGGCCGACAAGGGCAAATGACTTCTCCCTGGATACGCCGCCGGTGGAGATTACGCTCCACTCGGGCATATCAAACAGTTCCACGATGATCTCAACGGAATTCGTGATAACGGTGAGCTTCTTCTTTTCTTTGAGCGCTTTGGCTATGTACACATCTGTGGAACTGGCGTCCAGCATGATGGCTTCCCCGTCCCGGACCATCCCGACAATCAGGTCTGCCATCTTCTGCTTTTCGACAATCTTCTGATTCTTCCTTATATTGAAGGGCAGGTCGAAGATGCTATGCTCGTTCAGCACCGCACCTCCGTAACTCTTTATGACGAGCCCGTCATTTTCCAGCTTCTCCAGATCCCTGCGTATCGTCTCCTCAGACACCTGGTATGCCTGGCTCAGCTCACTGACGACGACTCTCTTTTCCTTCTGCAGACGTTCCAGTATGTCATTGCGTCTTTCTATTGCAAGCATTCTAACACCTCCGAATCCTGTGTCCTACTTCTCTGCCTTGTCCATGTCAGCAGGATGCCTTCCTGTAAGCCCGTACTGCTTTCTCATGCCGTAGAGCCGCTTGACCTGCTCTTCATCGAGCACCTGCGGCCCTCCCACCTGCATGGCCTGGTATAACAGCCTGGCGTAGAATTCCAGCGACTCCATCTTATGATAGGCGCCAAGGAGCGAGTCTCCATATGTGAGCGCACCATGGTTCTCAAGGAGAACAGCATCATAGTATGGAAGATACTCTGAGATTGCATCCGGTATCTCTTCCGTGGATGGCGTCCCATACTTTGCAAGGGGCACCGTGCCTAGCGCTATGACCGCTTCGGGCATGATGGGCTGCGTCAGTCCCATGCCCGATACGGCAAATGTTGTCGCATACATGGGATGTGCATGTACCACCGATCTGACATCTTCTCTCTCCTTATACACTCGCATATGCATCTTTATCTCAGAAGATGGCTTGAATCCTTCATTCGCTTCTATTACATTTCCTTTGGCGTCAACTTTGCATATGTATTCCGGCGTCATAAAGCCTTTGCTGACTCCCGTCGGGGTACATAAGAATTCGTCGTCATTTAATTTGACCGAAAAGTTGCCGTCATTTGCCGCAACCATTCCACGGTCGTATACCCTTTTCCCTATCTCGCACATCTCTTTCTTGATATCAAGTTCGCTCTGCATGTACATATCCTCCTTATTCTGACATGGTTGGATTGTCTTTGTTTTTCGTTGTTTCTAACTTGATACTATCACACAATTCCATGTAATTCAACTAAAATATGTGTGGTTTTATGTTGTTTTTATGTTTTGATATGGATTTTAAGACAAGCAGAAAGCAGGAGGCCGTCTCCCTTCCCACGGGAGACGGCCTCCTGCCCTTCATATCGTCCTACAGCTCCTGTGCTTTGGTAAGCGCTTTCATGTCTTCTTTCAGATGACTGTAGATATTTTTATATAGCCTGAAATATTCGTTATATTTCTTGTGGTTTTCTTCATCCGGCATAATCTTCTTATCCAGGACCTGCCACTTCTTCACCTCTTCATATGTAAGAATTCCTGTCCCGATTCCGGCCAGCATAACATCTCCCATGTTGGCTTCTACATCATAGATAGGGCAGACGACCGGATAGCCCGTCACATCGGCGAATATCTGTCGCCATACTTTGGACTTCGTGACGCCTCCCGCGATAAGGATATATTCTCCCAGATCCTCTCCCGTCGCTTCCATGGCATCGCGCAGGCAATATGCAACCGCCTCCAGGAAGGCGCGGTAGATATGCCCCTTCGTATGCGTGAGGGACAGGCCTACTATCGTCCCTTTCGCGTCAGAATCCCACACCGGGCTTCTCTCGCCCATAAAATATGGCAGTACGACCAGGCCTTCGCTGCCCGCCGGAATCTCTTCCGCCTGAGCGTTCAGCACATCGTATACGCTTGGTCCGCCGTTCTTCTGGTTCTCGACTTCCCACTGGCAGAGCGTATTCCGGAACCATTTGATAATGGCACCTGCCGTGTTGCCCCCGGCGAAATAGTAGGAGAGATTCTTCGCATCATACAGGTACGGCCATATGATAAGCCCTTTCCCTTTTACCGGCCGGTCGGAGATGAGCGCGGCGCACATGGACGTCCCTATCGCCGCGGCGTACACGCCTGCTTCAAATACGCCGAGCCCGATGTTGGCAGCGCCGCAGTCGATTCCTCCTGCTATGACGGGAAGCCCTTCCCACAGGCCGATCTCTTCGGCCATCTCCTTTTTGAGGCCGCCGACGATATCCGTAGATTCAACTATCCGCTGAGGCATCATAGACAGCGGGATATCCATGGCATCCAGCAGTTCTTCGGACCATACCCGGTCGTTCATATCGAAGATGCCTCCGATATTGCCCGCGGAAGAATAATCGATGGCAACTTCCCCTGTAAGCTTGTATATCACATAATCATTCGGAGGAAGGAACAATCTGGTCCGGGCCCAGTTCTCAGGCTCGTTATTCTTCATCCAGAGTATCTTCGTATATCCATAATAAGGATCTGCACCGTTATGCGTGATCTGGAGCAGCTTTTCCTCGCCGATATGGTCAAGTGCCCACTGCGTCTCCTTCTGGGCACGTCTGTCCATCCATATCATGCAAGGCCTTACAGGCTTCATCTCCTCGTCGAGGGGGATGCCGGAGCCGCCATACAATCCGCTGATGGCAATCCCCTTGATTTCTTCCTTTTTGACGCCGGATTCCTTCACCGCTTTTTCAACGGTCTTGCGGATCGATTCTTTGGAAGCCTCATACCAGACGTCCGGCCACTGCTCTGCCCAGAGCGGCTTCGGCGTAAGC
This sequence comes from Extibacter sp. GGCC_0201, assembly GCF_017566055.1. NCBI lineage: Bacteria > Bacillati > Bacillota > Clostridia > Lachnospirales > Lachnospiraceae > Extibacter > Extibacter sp. GGCC_0201. The sequence continues at coordinate 69,253 of NZ_JABFCH010000018.1, forward strand.
ACGTCATATTCTTCCAGGTCCTGCGCGATCAGCCTGCCCTTCGTATCCATAAGAATCGTCTTAGTCCCCGATGTTCCAATGTCCGTTCCCAATAAATATTCCATTGTATCTCCTCCTAATCATCATTTCCTAATTGTTCTGCAATAACAGCTATCTTTCAAAGATTATTCGACTCGTCCTCGCCGTCCCAGATGTCCCTCCAGCTTTCGGCACTTTCCCAGAGGAATACTTTTCCTTTGATAAGACGGGCGTTCCTGTCCGCTTTCTGCAGCATCTCCATCTCGGCATCTGTAAGAAAATCTTCTGTCGTACATCTTAAGTTGCCCGTATATTCTTCCGGATAAACTGAAAAAGGAATGGGTACATGTCCCCTCTGCACGGCCCATTTCACGCATATCTCAGCGGGATGGCAGTGGTGTGCCCGTGCGATTTCCTGAAGTTCCTCCATCTCGAATGTAACCACATCTCCTTCTTCCGTATCACGCTCCGGCCGGCACGGCGATCCCATCGGGCTGAAAGCAACCGGCAGGATATCATGCCTGATGCAGTATTCAAAAAGCTTCGGCTGCTGGAAGGCAGGATTGATCTCCACCTCCAGGACGACAGGCTTGATCCTGCACAGCGGCAGCACCTGCTCGAGCTTGGTGATCGTCATATTAGACATGCCAAGACTTCTGACAATCCCCATGTCAACCAGTTGTTCCATCTGCCTCCACACCGACAGATACTCCGCCGCCGAGAACGGGACCGCATCCGGATTCCTGCCTTTAAGCCTGGCACCCGGAGCATGGTAGTTCGGGAATGGCCAGTGCACCATATACACGTCTACATAGTCAAGTCCAAGATCCCGGAGGCTCTTGGCACATGCGACAAGTACATCCCCCTGTCCGTGCATGTCATTCCAAAGCTTTGTCATTACGGTCAGCTCCTGCCGGCTGACGATCCCTTCCTCGAATGTGCGGGACAGCACCCGGCCGATATCTCTCTCATTGCCATAAGCTGCCGCACAGTCTAAAAGGCGGTATCCGGCTTTTATCGCTCCGTATACCGCATCGGCCACCTCCTCCGGCGTATACCGGTCATTGCCGAATGTCCCCATGCCGATACCGGGGATGACCATCCCGTTGCTCAGCCTTCTCTGCGGAACTGCCGCCGGATTCACACTCTCCATACGCATCCTCCTCATCCTCTGCCGGACAGACGGATGACAGGAGAATGCCATCCTGTATCCGCCCGGATTATTTGACTGCACTGATAAGTAAACTAGTTTTATAAAATCTATTTATATATTAAACCATTGTCAATATTCTGTCAATCCAAATTCTACGAATTCCATTCCAGCATGTACTTCTGAAATTCCACCGCGCGTCTGGCATCTTCATCCAGCCTCGTCTCATCTGCTCCCCTGCTGATATCTCTCCACACCTTGATATCGGCTCCGACCTGGCCGCCCATGCGTACGAAAGGCTCCATGACTACCGTCCCGTCGTATCTGATATCGCGGAGGGCGTCGCCTATCTCGCGCCACGGCGTGCGTCCTTTTCCGGGAACCATCCGGTTACATTCGCCTGTATGGAAGTGTCCAAGGAGCTTTCCTGCACGGCGTATTGCATCTCCGATGCTGGATTCCTCGATATTCATATGGAACGTATCCAGCATGACCTTTACATTGTCCATGCCGACTTCTTCCACGAACTTTACGCCTTCCTCTGAAGTATTCAGGATATGGCTTTCAAAGCGGTTCAGCACCTCCATGCCCATATTGATACTATACCCGGCTGCTATCGGGGCCAGGTTCCGGATGCCTTCCACGCTCCGCTTCCAGTCTTCCGCCTTATCGGCAGCCGCGAAATCTACCGGCCAGTAAGAGTAGAGCGCTCCTCCTATGAGATGGATGTCGAGGGCCGCCATCACTTCAAACAGCTTCTTATACCATTCTAGCGCCTCTTCCCTTATCTGCGCATCTGAAGAACCTATATTGTGGTTGACGGTCGGTCCATACCCTGCCGTCAGTATAATCCCGTTGTCATCAGCGCACTTCTTCAGATCCATAACATCCTGCCGCGAGTAATCCGGCAGCGGCGCGGCTCCAATTTCCAGTATATCAAATCCAAGCTTCGCCACCTTCTCGATATAGCGTTTATAATCTGCCGCCCACTCTTGTTCCCAATATGCGTAATAGATACCATGTTTCATTTTCGTTCCCTCCTTCAGGATATGTTTATATTGCCAGTCCTTCCCGTATCACCGTACAGGATAGTGATATACTTTAATGTCAAATGACCTATGGATCATGTTCCTTGCCTCTTCCTTATCGGAAAATGCTCCGCGGCTGATCATCTGAGCCACGATGTTGCCGATAGCGGTCCCTTCCGTCGGACCGACATGGACTTCCTTCCCTGTCGCCCTGGCTGTCAGCTTGTTCAGGTATTCCGCATTGCCTCCCCCTCCGACGATATGTATTCTGCTGTATGTCCTGCCGGTAGACGCCTCGATCCCCTTGATCGTCCTGTCGTAACATTCCGCGAGACTTGCATACACACAGGTGGCTGTCTCACCCAGCGTCTCAGGCACCTGCTGCCCTGTCCTCCTGCAGTAATTCTTAATCTCCTCGATCATATTGTCGGGGGCCATAAAACAGTTGTCTGTCACATCGACTCTGGACGGAAAGCTGTCCGCTTCTGCCGCCCTGTCGCATATCTCTGCGAAGCTGTACCTGTCGTCCAGGTTATGCCTTACGGACTGGATCATCCATAGGCCCATGATATTGCGCAGATAACAGATTTTGGAGTCATATCCTCCCTCATTCGTAAAATCATTGGCGCGGCTCAGTTCCGTGCAGTCCGGCGTGTCTCTCTCCACACCGAGCAGAGACCATGTCCCGGAACTGATGAAGGCATAATCGTCATCGTTAGCCGGGACTGCCAGAATCGCTGACCCGGTGTCATGGGTGCAGGGCAGAACGATATCCATGTCAAATCCAAATTCCTCCACGAGATGCGGGCGCAGCTTCCCTAGCTTTTCCCCCGGCATCGCAATGCGCTGGAACAGCTCTTTTTCAAACCCAAGCTTTTCTATGAGTTCATAATCCCAGTTTCTCTCATGGGCATCGACGAGCTGGGAAGTGGTCGCTTCCGTATATTCGTTCACCTTCACCCCGGTCAGCAGAAAGTGGAAATAATCCGGCACAAACAGCAGCACCTTCGCCCGGTCCAGATATCCGGGACTATGTTTCTTCTCTGACATGAGCTGGAATATCGTATTGAACATCATCTTTTCAATTCCGGTCCTTTCATACAGCTCTTTCTCCGGAATGATCCTGTATACCTCTTCGTCCATGCCGTCCGTGCGCCTGTCTCTATAGCCCACCATGTCGCCGAGCACCTCGTCATTTTCATCGAGAAGGACATAATCCACTCCCCATGTGTCTATTCCCATGCTGATGGGAATCTTGCCTATCTCTTTGCATCTTTTAATCCCATTCTTAATATGTTCAAACAACTTCCGGTGGTCCCAACAGAGACGTCCATCTTTTTTAATCATTCCATTCTGGAAACGGTATACCTCTTCCAAAACTATCTTTCCATCTTCTATGCTGCCAAGAATATGGCGTCCGCTTGACGCTCCGATATCCACTGCCAAATAATAAACCGGCATCGCCTTTCCTCCTGTCTGGTCGTGAATAATATTTATGCTGTACCGTAGTGCTTTCTGATCATGTCTTTCTCAAACTGCAGCAGAAACTGCGCTTCCCTGTCAATGGCCTCCTCTGACGGATTGTCGATGAGGTTCCTCCACACTTTAATATCTCTTCCGACTTCACCGCCCATCTGTATGAATGGCTCGGATACGATGCTCCCCTCATAGCCGATGTCATGCAGCGCACCGAATATCTCATCCCAGTCCAGGTGCCCTTTCCCCGGAACGACACGATTATTCTCTCCTGTGTGGAAATGTTTCAGGTATGTGCCCACAGAGCGGATGGCGTCGCCGATTGAACGTTCTTCTATATTCATGTGGTATGTATCCAGAAGTATCCCTGCCTTGTCACTCTCAATCTGCTTTACATAGTCAAGCGCCTCTTCCGCCGTATTCATTACGACACCTTCAAATCGGTTCACTACTTCTACGCAGTACGTCACGTCAAAGTCTTCTGCCGTCTTGACAACCTCCCGCACACTCTCGATGCTGTGTTTCACAATCTCGCTCTTGTCATCCACGATATAGTCCGGGCTGCCCCATCCTGCATAGTTGACACCGGACAGCAGCTTCCCGTCCATGAACCCGATGCGCTCTACGATTCGTTTAAGGTAATCAATTCCTCTGGCTCTCACTGTCCCGTCGGTGCTGGAGACATCGTACTGTGGATTCAGGCCGAGGCTGTAGGTCAGCTCGATACCGGAGCCGAGCGCCGCCTTCCTGACTTCCGACATCCTCTCCTTATCCATATCCAGAAGCGCCTGCGCCTGAAACTCCAGAATATCGAAGCCGAGGGCGGAGGCTTTTTTTATGTATGCTATTTGGTCCGCCTCCCAGTCCTTTACCCAAAAATTCATGAAAATACCTATTTTGTTCATATCATTTCTCCTTTCTGATTCCATGTCTTCACCGCCCCAAGTCCGCCTCCAGCTCATAATAAGCCCTGAGGCATCTGTACCCTTCTTCAAACAGCGCTTTCTGCCTGTCATACGTTGCTCTGTTATCCATGTTAGGATGGAAGGCAAGTTCAGGCTTGACAAACTGGTGTATGACCGAGAAGTCTCTGAATGCACCTACCCCGACACCTGCAATAACCGCTGCCGCAACAGATGTAGCCGTCTCCACATGGTCAAGCCGGTGCAGCGTGACCCCGAGCACGTCTGAGAGAATCTGGGCAACAACGTCTCCCTTTGCCCCTCCTCCGGTCAGCACCAGCTCGTCAACATGCGCATGTTCCCCGTGTGCTTTCAGTATCAAGTCCAGGTTCATCGCCACGCCTTCCAGAACCGCCCTGATATAATCGCATTTTTCATGCTCCATCTTGATTCCGAGAAAACTTCCGGAAGTATCCGGATTCCATCTCGGACTCCGCTCCCCGAGCATATAAGGCAGAAACACAAGGCCCTTAGCCCCGGCAGGGGAATGCATGACAAGCCTGTTCAATATATCATATACGGATCCGCCTTCCTGCTCTGCATGCTGTTCCTCCTCCCGGCACAGGGCCTTCTTGATATAGGAATAAGAGCTCCCCGCAGCCTGCATCGTGCCACATGGCATATATTTTCCGGGTATGACGTGCCCGAAGCAGATCAGCGTCTTCTCGTTGTCCAGGAATACTTCGTCCGAGGTCCCTGCTATCCACGCGGACGTACCGAAGGAGAGGAACATCTGGCCTTTCTCTATGCTTCCTGCTCCAAGCGCCGAGCATGGCCCGTCACCCCCACCGCATACTACCTTCGTCTCCGCCTCGATGCCAAGCGCCGCGGCCGCCTCCGGAAGCAGCTGTCCGATTACGTCCGTAGACGCATGTAGTTCGGGCATCTTTTCCGCCTCTATCCCTGCGGCTTCAAGAACCTCCTGCGACCACTCCATCCTCCTTAGGTCGAAGGCATCTGTACCGGAGGCTTCCGAATAATCGGTCACAAATCTTCCTGTCAGCCTGCAGATGATGTAATCCTTAGCCAGCAGCATCTTATAAGTACGTCCATACAGTTCAGGCTCATTGTCCCGTATCCACATCAGCTTCTCGATACTGTAGCTCGCGCTGGCCCTGTGCCCGTTCAGTTCATACATCCGCTGTCTGCCGACGCGCCGGACAAGCATACGTGCCTGCTCCTCTGCCCGCAGGTCAGCCCATATCATGGCCGGGCGCAGTACATTACCCTGCCGGTCCACGATAACACAAGCCTGCATCTGCGAAGAAAATGAGATGCCGAGTACATCCGCGGGGCATATTCCTTCCACGATCTTCCTCGTAGCAGTGCAGACTGCGTTCCACCAGTCAAGGGGATTCTGTTCGGCACAATTCTTATGGAAAAAATGTACATCATAGGGCACGGTGTAACTCTTTATCAGCCTGCCATCTGTCGAAAACAGAGACGCTTTGTCGCTTGACGTTCCCATATCATGGGCAATCAGGTATTTATCCAATCTTCTTCTCCCTCTTTTAGCCATTAACGCCTTCTCTGGCCTGGCTTTTTTGTCCGCCTGGCCTATTGCGATTATTATAGCATACGATATGGAAAAAGTAAACTTAAGAAATATATTTAGTTTCGTACGAAACCAACAATCTTGACATAAGGTATTTTCTGTGCTAGTATACTAGTAATTCACATAGCGATAGGAACGTAGTCAGGAGGGATATCAATGAAAGAACGGCACACTGCGCTTCTGGAATATGTCATACGGCACGGCAGGACAGAGGTGAACACACTTGCCGCGTATCTCCACACATCCAAGGTAACGGTCCGCAAGGACCTGGATTATCTGGCGGAGCGGGGGATGCTGAAGCGGGAACGTGGTTATGCTGTCCCGAACGATCCGGGCGACATCAATTACCGGATGGCGCTTCATTATAATAACAAGCAGAGCATCGCCCGCAGGGCAGCTACCTGCGTACAGGACGGCGAGACGCTCATTATCGAATCCGGCTCTACCTGTGCGCTGTTTGCAGATGAACTGGCAAAGTCCAAGAAAAATGTCACTATCATCACGAACTCTTTCTATCTGGCCAATTACCTGAAAGGTTACACGAACATACAGCTTATCGTGCTGGGAGGGACGCTCCAGCCCCACGGCCAGTCACTTGTAGGGCCGCTGACGAAAAGTGCCGTGGGCGCTTTCCACGTCGAGAAGATCTTCGTGGGGACAGACGGTTATTCCCGCACGGCCGGCTTTACCGGGGATGATCTCATACGGTCCGATACATTGAGCTCTATGACCGGTTCCGCAGACCATACGTATGTGCTTGCCGGCTCGGAAAAGTTCAGCCAGCCCGGCTCTGTCGCTTTCCTGGACTTGAAAGACGTATATGAGGTAATTACGGACGGAGAGATTCCGGCAGAGGAGCGCGATTATCTGGAAGAACAGGGAATCATCGTCACAATCGCATAATCCGGCGTTCCGGTCCGAAGGGGATACACGCCGCTATAACAGGAGGTTATCATGAAATATCTATTAGACACCGCCAGCCTTAAGGATATCGCACATTACTGTGAGATATTCCCCATAGCCGGCGTTACATCCAACCCGTCCATCGTAAAAAGAGAAGGGCAGATCGACTTCTTTTCACACATGGGAGCGATCCGGTCTATCATCGGCAGAGAGAAGCCGCTTCATATACAGGTAGCGGCACTTGACGCGGAGGGGATGCTGAAGGACGCGGATGCTATCCTGGAAAAAGTAGACCCGGACGTATATGTCAAGGTTCCGGTCACGATGGAGGGAATCAAAGCTATCCGGCTTATGAAAGCCCGTAATATCCGCACGACCGCCACCGCGGTCTACAGCAGACAGCAGGGGTTCCTGGCCATGGAGGCGGGCACGGATTACATCGCCCCTTATTATAACAGGATGGAACATATGGGGCTGGACGCCGGGGATGTCATCGCGTCTATGGTGGAAATGATCGACCGTTACAGCTATCCGTCACAGATTCTGGCAGCCAGCTTCAAGAATGCCGGCCAGGTTGACCGGGCCTTCCTTGCAGGGGCCCACACGGCCACCATGGATCCCGCTATCCTGGAATCCGCACTGACGCAGCCACACATTATAAATGCGGTCGATACATTTGACGCAGACTGGAAATCCGTATTTGGAGATAAGATGATATCAGAGCTTTAATACGCATTGCAATAACGGATTGTAAAAATGTGCCGGATATAGTAAAATATAGCTAATTATAAGAAAAGGGGTGTCGATAATGGATAAAAAAGTATTAGACTATGTTGTGGAAAAATCGCACGAACTGATGAATGCACCGACATGCAGCAAAGAGACGAAAGAAGCCGCCGAGGCGTGGCTTAATGCGGTCGGTACGGAAAAGGAAGCAGAAGTGACCAGAAGCTATATCGCCGAGTTGGAAGAAGATATCATGCCGATTGATACTTTGATCGGTTTTGCAGAGTCCGAGGGGGGCGCCCAGGTATTCGGAGCTGACAAGGCAAAAGACGTAGCGGCACATGCCAGAGAGATCAAATCAGCCGGAGCCGCATACTGCGACTGCCCTGCCTGCGTTGTAGTGGCAGAGATTCTCGAAAAGAAGGACATGCTTCTGTAGTAACGATTTCTGCGGATCTATATGTGTACATAGGATGAAGAGCGGGGTTGCTGCCCCGCTCTTCTGCTTATCCAACAATTCCGGTTTCATCTGATGCTTTTGAACCCTCTTCCAGTATCCCTTCCATAAGGTAGAGATCCGCCACCCAGCCGCCCGCCATGCCGCACTGGTTCTGGAGCGAGGTAAAAATCTGCTTTACAGCCGCATTCAGGTTCTGCCTGTACATGATGACTTGGGCACTGTCATTTTTTGACAGTTCATCCACAGCAGCTATCTGAATATCTGAACCTGTTCTCTTGCATAGTTCCGCCGTCAGTTCGCCGCTCTCTCTGTCACTGCATATGACGGCGTCAGCCATAGCTTCCTTCCCGCTCACGAGCAGCTCTTCTAGCATAGCCGCGCTTCTTTCTGCATCCTTCCATGGCAGGATGAGAAGGCGGGCCGCCGGGCCGGCCATCTTCCTGTACGCCTGTTCACGCATACGGATACTGTACGCGTCCTGCAGATTCCATCCAATATAAACGACATCTTCATATCCGCGCCGCCTAAGGGCTTCATACAATGTCTGTACCGCCAGGCTGTTGTCCAGCGCTATACAATCTGCATAAGGAAGCCCTTTGTCCGTATCAAAGAACACCAGGTTCATGCCGAGGGCACGCAGCCGCTTCAGCTTATCCGGATCTGCCGTCATATCATCCAGCCAGACGACTACATTGCGAAGCCCCCTCTTATACAGCCTGTAAAGGCAGCGTTCCAGCTCCTCCGCGCGGGGCTTTTCCACATAGAGCAGAAGCGCTCCTTCTTCCTGAGCATGATTCTGGAAACGGGCGATAAATTCCGAGAAGAACGGATTCCTGGCCGGGGCTATGAGCACGACCATATCCAGTTCGCCTTTATTCCCCACATTGCGAAGCGTAACTCTTGTCCCTCTGCCCACCTCGCGCACGACCAGGCCGTCCTCCTCAAGAATCTCAAGGGATCTGCGTACTGTGACACGGCTTACATGGAGCAGTTCTTCCAGCTCCCGCTCAGGCGGAATCCGGTCGCCGTCCTCATAATGCCCCTCGAATATCTCGTCACAGATTTTATTTTTTACAATCTCATATAAATTTTCATTCACCATAATAAACCTATCTTACATGCTCGTGGATTCCATGTCCAGACGCTTGATGATATCCTCCTGAATATCCGGCGACAGGTCCAGGAAGTTGACAAATGTGCCGTGGATCCTCATGATATAGACTCCGCCCGGCGCGTACTTCTTCGGATTCTCAAGCACCTTTCTGAGCATCTCAGGCGTTGTAACATTTACGTACAGATAGAACGGCGCTATCCCTTCTTTCTTCGGGTTATAAAAGAGGGGCGCTATGATCTTGTTCTTGAACTCGATCCCTTTTTCTTCAAACGACTCCGACCTGAAATAATTCGGATTCACACCGAGGTGGGAGGCGCAGCCTCCATTCATCTTGTCAAATGGCAGCTTCATATTAGACATCATCCTGAATCCGAGACCCGAATGTGCTTCACCGTACAGCGGGTCGATCCCGTAGCCGAGCTGCTCTCTGGCTCTGCGCCCGTCGGGTGTCGCCCCCACCCAGTATCCATACAGCAGATGGGTAGACGGGGACGCCCAGTCCGCCCGGAAGGGATTCCCGAGGTAATTTTTCCTGGAGGCAACAAGGTCGCTGGCTCTCCCTGCTATTTCTGCCGCTTCGTCATCCACTTTCGCAATATTGTTGCCGTATTTCACTGCCTTGAGCAGATACTGCCGCATCTCTGGATCATGTGTGAAATCATCCCGGAGCGCTTCCAGCAGCCTGCCTGCATCTTCAGGCCTCTCATCGAGCAGCGTATCAATGGCCGCAAAAGAGTCCGCCACGACAGATAGTCCGTGGATCAGGCAGCCGCTGCCGTTATATTTCGTCCCCTGTGCCTTCGTGTCCCTCACATCGACTCCACTTTCAATTCCGCCCATCAGGGAAGACAGAAATGGCACCTGCAGCAGTGAGATTGCCTCCGAAGCGGCATTGGCACACGCGGTCATCTTATCCACATACCGTTCCAGATTCTCGTAGAAGACCGTGCGGATGTTCCGTAACAAGTCCAGTTCCGTACTATATCCGTTTTCTTCATTGCTTCTGCCGAATTTCTTACCGGAGATTGTCGAGACGCCGCCGTTTAAGCACAATTCCAGCACCTTTGCCATATTTAGCCAGCTGTTTGTCGTGTTGCCGTTATCTTTCCCCATAATGAGAGGTTCCTGGCAGCCTGCCACGGAGTAGTCCTCCAGATCCTCCGGATCCACCTTGTTCCTGTCTTTTAATATTTCAAATACTGAATCGTCATTAAAGAAAGACGGGGTCAGGCAGCCTGGCGTAAACAAGAACCTTCCGAGGCTTTCGTACAGTTCATCCGGCGTATTCTTATGCAGCTTCACCGACAGGATAGGCTGCGGCAGGTTCATGTCATAGTACGCATCCAGAAGCGCGTAGGATGTAAGGTTCGTCATATCTTCTCCCGCCAATGACCGCCCGCCGATAATCAGGTTCTGCGAGATGGCCCAGCTCCGGTCTGCCACATTGTAAAAGACGAGGAGGTGCTTCAGCAGCGCCGCCGCCATATCCCGCTCGGTGTCTTCTGCCAGCCGGTACGGTTCAAATATGCGGTCTGCATTCCCTACGGAGAACGCATACGGGTTCGGTGTCTGCTCCAGGCACATCACCTGCCACATGAGGAGGAAGGACTGTATAGCCTCGTAGAGGTTGCACGCTCCATGTGCCGGTACTTTTCCAAGCGTCTCCGCCATGATTACGAACCGTTCCCGGTCTCTGCCTTCTGCCGCTTCTGCTTTCTCCTGCGCCAGCCGGGCATATCTGCCGGCTAACACGATTACGGCGTCAAGCGCAGTGTCTATCGCCTCATAGTACACCCGCTTCTTTTCGCACGTCTCCTCCTCCTGCCGTTCCTTTATCTGCCGCTTGAGCCCCTCGACCCCGATCCGCAGTACGGGACGCATATCCGGTATGAGATGTCCCGTCACCTGTTCGATAAAGAATATGGCTTCGCTCGTATCCTCTCCGGCCTTATCGTATGCGCCGCAGAGCGCCCTGGAGAATTTCGTATTCATGTTATATTCTTTCAGGTCATCTATGCGTTCCTGCGTAATATCTCCGATAGGCTCGATATCCCCAAATACAGCGGCCGGGTCACAGTAACCGGTAAAAGAGTCTACGGAGAATGCCGGGTTGATAAGTGCATATGACCTGGCAAACGCATCGTCCTGCGTCCCCGCAAACACATGGTGGTCGCTGAGCCAGAGGGGAATCTTTTCCGCTACCGTGACAAGCGTCCTGGCAATCCGTATGCAGTCCGGCTCCTCTTTATATTCGCGGTCGCACTCCCGCATGATCTCTTTGGCAAGAAACCAGCCTTCCAGATGGTCTATCGCCCGCTCTTCCTGAAATCTTTTTTTCGCCAGGTCCGTAATCTCACCGGCGCTTAATATCTTTTCAATCTTCATATCCGCTGCTCTCCTTATATGGATCATATGATTTTCCATGCACCTGTGAAGGTCTGGTCACGTTCTTCTATAACGGCAGCCCAATAAAGCGACTGATTCGCGGAATTCTTTGAGTGTCTCATCCTTCACATATGCATCTGCGGCCATCTTACATTCCCATCCGCATTCTTCCCATTTTTTTCTGCCGAATTCGTGATATGCCAGCACTTCAAACGTCACGTTATCTCCTTTGATCTCGTCGAAAAACGTGAGGAATCCTTTCCGGTCGTCCGGACCGTCATTCACCCCGCCAATCAGAGGTACGCGCACATGGAGCTTCGGGTGGCGGGCCGCTGCCTCCCTTATGTTGCTCAAGACACCGCTGCAAGGGACGCCCGTGTACCGTTCATGCTTTCCGGCACTGCAATGCTTGCAGTCTATGATGAGCTCGTCAATAAGCGCAAACAGTTCCGGCAGCCTGTGATGTGTCCCGTTCGTCTCTATTGCAGTGTGTATGCCGTGGTCTTTCAGCATGTGAAGCACCTCTTTTAGTTCCTTGAACTGCATGGTTGCTTCTCCGCCGGTAAAGGTCACCCCGCCACCGTCATAAAACATCATTTCATTCGCACATGCCTCGCGGAATACTTCTTCCGGCGTCTCTTCTTCGTAAGACAAGCACATGCCCTTTGTATCATGTTCTGTGATACACTCTTTCTTTTTGCATGTGCGGCACATATCCCTGTCTACATGCGTCCCCTTAATGGCGCCGTGGGGACAGACAGATTCCAGTATCCATTCGCTGTCCGCGATGATTACGCCATCCGGCTCCATCCCTTCCGGATTGGCACACCAGGGGCATTTCATATTGCAGCCCTGGAGGTGGTAGACAAGCCGGTTGCCGCTCCCGTCCTGTGAATAGTTGAATCCTTTTTGAAATATCTTCATCACATATCTCCGCCGCTTCTTCCCTTACATATGGAACAGATCTTTGTTATGTCCGTACAGTTCTCGGTAAACCGCGAACTGTTCTTCATAATATTTCTGGTTCTCGCGGTTCGGCGTCACGACCGTGTCTTTCATATGCACGAGCCGGGCACACGCCTCTTCGTAGTCCGCATATTCTCCGCTGGCGACTGCCGCTGTTATCGCTGCTCCTATTCCTGCCTGTTCGTTACCAACATTCGTATAGATGTCGCAGTCGAATATGTCCGCCTGCATCTCCAGGAACAGCCGTCCTCTTGCTCCGCCGCCAGACGCGATAATCTTGCTGTACTCGATGCCAAGCCCTTTGAATATCTCGATGGATGTGCGCAGGCCGAATACGATTCCTTCCATCGTGCTTCTAATCATATGTTCCCTTCCATGCCGGAGCGTCATGCCGAAATAGATCCCTTTGGCACCAGGGTCATTGTATGGCGTCCTCTCTCCGCTCAGATACGGAAGGAATACGAGCCCTTCGCTGCCCGCCGGAGCCTCTGCCGCCATCGCTGTCATCTCATCGAACGTATCCATATAGAGAATCTCGTTCATAAGCCATTTCAGCGCAACTCCACCGCTCAAGTGGGCTCCCATCAGCATCCACAGGTCTTCCTTCACATGGCAGAACGTGTTCGTGCGATACGTTTCATCATACAGCGGTTCATTAAATCCGCCCGATATCTGGCATGCAGTCCCAATATTAGCTGCCAGTGTCCCAGGTCCGATGATGCCGTTGCCTACGCCCTGCATCAAGGTGTCGCCACCGCCGCAGGCAATCTTTATGCCCTGCTTCAGTCCTGTCATTTCCGCGCATTCCTTCGTCACTGTTCCGACCACATCACATGACTCATGGCACTCCGGGAAAATATCCCTGTCTATGCCAAGCCGGTCTATCAGTTCCCAGGCCCACCGGCGCCGCTTCGTATCAAATATAGCGCCGCTTGAAGCATCTGTCATGTCCGTGCCATATTCCCCGCACATCCGAAATCTTATGTAATCCTTCGGGAACATGACATGTCGTATCTTCTCATAATTGTCCGGCTCATGTTCTTTCACCCACATCAGGGAAGAGATAAGAAATCCTGTGCTGAGGGAATTCAAGGCTACGCTGCGGTACGAGTCCTCCCCCACGACATCGTATATCCTGTGGATCTCATCTTCCGAACGCTGGTCTGCCCATATGATCGCATTGCGTATAAGACGGCCTTGCGCGTCTGTCATGACAAGGCCATGCATCTGCCCGGAATAGCTGATCCCCTGAATACGTGCCGCTTCTTGCGGGTACTTTTTCACCACGTCTGCAATCGTCTTCCGCGAAGCCTCCCACAATATCTCCATATCCTGCTCCGCATATTCCGGCCTGTCTTTTATTATGTCGTATCCAACCTGGGCACTCCCGACCACATGCCCTTTTGCATCCATGAGCAGTGATTTCACGCTGGACGTCCCAATGTCCACACCTAAAAAATAATTCATATGACGTGCACCTCCTTATATTGGTATTGTATTACAATACCAATATTGCGTCAATACTTTATGTACCGATTGTTTCTAAATTAACCATTGAGATAACTGCAATAAACTGTGTTCTTTCATACAAACAATGTTATAATATATTAGGAATACTCAATTATCCAGACCCAGGGTAATGACAGGCGAAAAATATTACATTGGAGGTGTACTATGGCACTTGAAAATAAATTAGGGATTGATGATTCTGTCGCTCTTGCGCGTGAAGAAGAACGTATCAGCAAAAGGAAAGCCATCGAGCTATTTGAAGAGGGGATACTGGAGACGCTTGATGCAGGTAAATTTTCCGCACTTCAAGCGATTCATAAATACCTGTTTGAAGATATCTACGACTTTGCCGGTACTATCAGAACCGTGAATATATCAAAAGGGAATTTTCGATTCGCGCCGTTGATGTATCTAAAGGCCTCTCTAGAAAATATAGACAAGATGCCACAGTCTACCTTTGATGAGATTATTGAAAAATATGTAGAGATGAATATCGCGCACCCCTTCAGAGAAGGCAACGGCCGATGCACCCGTATCTGGCTTGATTTGATTTTGAAAGCAGAAATTGGCCAGGTCATCGACTGGAGCAAAATAGATAAAGAAGATTACCTGATGGCAATGGAGCGAAGCCCAATCAAGGATATCGAAATTAAGCATATTCTGAAAGCAGCACTTACAGACGAGATAAACAGCCGCGAAGTATACATGAAAGGAATTGACCACAGCTACTACTATGAAGGATATATGATATTCAAGGCGGAAGAATTAGGAGTTTAGTAAAGTGGACGCCGCTGACCAGCAACGTCACACAGCCACCCTCGCCCATGCCAGTAAAGTAGATAGCGGGCGGGAAGCCGGGTGGGAGATGCGCAGATGTAAGCGGAAGAGGCGGAGAATCCTTTCCGTAGCCCTTATCCTGCGGGATGCAAGCCGCTATCGGCGCGCATTGTGCAGGGTTAGGGCTACGTGAAATAGTCGCAGCCTCGTACGCATCGAAGCAGATGCCACCCGGCTCCCCGTCCGCAGCTGCTTTACTCCCCTCTACTACTCTGACACCTGAATCATGACCTTTCCGGTCCTTCTGTATTCCGGTTTTGTAAATACATCCGCGATATCATCCAGCGGAACGATATTTGTTATCAGGCTTTCCAAGTCGATTGCCTTGGATTCCAGCACCTGGATTGCACGTTCAAACGTATATGGATTGATGAACGAAGAAGTGATTTTCAGTTCTTTCTTGAATACGTCATCCGGTTTGAGAGGAAGGCTCTCGTCCGGCGCTGCCAGGCCGAAATACATAACCGTGGCGCCTTTTCCGGCGAACTTGATGGCATCTTCCTGCGTATGTATGTTGCCGACACATTCGATGACTACGTCCACGTTGGCACAGTAATCAGCCAGCACGGCCTGCACATCCTCTTCTATCGGGTTGATCGTCTTTGTCGCACCGAGCTTCACGGCCAGCTCCTTCTTCTCCTCAACAGGCTCTGACAGGATTACTTTGGAGGCCCCCGCATTTTTAGCCAGCTGCATCATGATCATTCCTATCGGACCTCCGCCCATCACAAGCACCGTGTCCCCTGACTTGATATTACACAGGTCTATTCCATGCAGACAGCAGGATATCGGTTCCGCCATAGCGGCTTCCATAAAGCTCAGCTCATCTGAGAATTTATACACCTGCTTTTCCCTTATGACGACATACTCGGCAAAACCGCCGTCTACCGTCGTTCCAAGCCCGATATTGTTCGTACAGAAATGCTGCATCGCATTCTTGCAGTAATAACATTCGCCACACATATCGTTCGGGTCGCCGCTTACTCGGTCGCCGACCTTCACCGAGGTGACGCCGGCTCCGGCTTTCGCTACCACGCCGGAGAACTCATGTCCCGGAATGAGCGGAGGCGTAACCGCAAAAGAGCCTCCGTCACCGTTGAATATGTGGATATCCGTCCCACACACTCCACAGTATTTCACCTTGATCATGACTTCATTATCTTTCAGTTCCTTCTCAGGTACCTCTTCTACTCTCAAATCCTGCTTTCCATAATATACCGCAGCTTTCATATCTATAATCCTCCATTAATGACTACAGTCAAATAGTATCAAAAAACTCATCGATAAAGCAGATTGCCGCACCTGCCGCGGCAGATTCCACCTTATACTTGCAAGGGAACAGAAAGTCTTTGGCAAAGTCGCTGAAGGAAGTCCTCTCGTCTACTCTTCTGCACAGTTCTTCCATATAAGACTCTATATATGCACCGACATAGCCGCCAAGTATGATGTCCGAATCGAACAGCATACGTATGTTGTTGATGCCGAGCGACAGGTCATCGAGATATTTATCCCAGAGCCTTTCCGCTTCCCTGTCCCTGGACTGCAGAAGCGCAAAGAACATCTCCAGGTTCCCGTCCGTGTACTGGTCCAGATTGGTCGAACGGCAGACCGTATCAAAGCAGCCGTATCTCCCACAGTAGCACAGCTCCCCGCCTTCCGGCACCACAGTCATATGGCCGATCTCGCCGCTTTTCTGCGTGTTGCCTTCATATATGTTGTTGTCGACCAGGACCGCCCCGCCGACACTGTTGCTCAGGCTGATGTAAAATGCATTGCATATATCATGGTCAATCCAGACCTCCGCATAGCCCGCCGCGCTGGAATCATGGAACAGCCGGCTGTTGTACGGAATATATCTCGCTATTTCTTCCCTTGTCTTTCCGGTAAAGTTAAGGGTAAGGCCATAGGTTACGATCTCACCGTCTTCAGACACAAGACCCTGCACCGCGATTCCGACACCAAGCAGCGCTTCGTCGCTGATCTCTGCCTCATTCTTGATCCGCTCGACTACTTCACCGATTTTCTTTAAATATTCTTCATCCTCTAAATTAAATGTAATGCGCTCCTTCGTCATGTCAATGACATCGCCCGACAGATCTACCGCCACGCAGTTGATGTGATGCCCGGTCAGGTAGACGCCGATGGCTGCCCTTGCCTTCTTCACATAGGAATATGCCGTCGCATTGCGCCCTCCGGTATTCTGTATCTTCCTGGAGGTATCTATGAGCTTCCTCTGCTCCAGATACTGGAGCTTCTGCGTAATCGTCGGAAGGCTGAACTTGAGCCCTAAAACGATGTCCTGTTTGGAAACCGACTGATGTGTCCGTATATAATGATATATCTGTTGACTTTTATTCAATGTTAGCTACCTTCACTTGTCTTATAATTATATACTCATCATTTTACTTACGATTGCGCCATATGTCAACAAACAGTCCCCCAATCGCCCTTCATAACCCTTCATATTCTTTAAAATCCCAGTAAATTGACATTTACCGGGATTTTTAAGCTTAATTGTTCATATATAATGTACGGATATTAATTCTGCTGCCTCTTTTTCTGGATACAGTCGAAGCCAACCGCAAGCGCAAGCACCACGCCCATGACAACATCCTGAATATAGGAATTAATATTCAGCAAAATCATGCCGTTCGTCAGGGCACCGATGATAAATGTACCAGCTACGACACCTGATATCTTGCCATATCCGCCGGTTACAGACACGCCGCCTAATACGACACAGGTGATAACCTTGAACTCGTATCCATCGCCTGCGTTAGGCATTCCTGAATTCGTACGTGACAGCATGACGATACCGGCTAATCCTGCAAAAAAACCGGAGATAGCAAATACGAGATATTTGATTCTTCCAACCCGGATGCCTGACAGTCTCGCTGCTTCCACGTTACCGCCTACGGCATAGAAGTAACGTCCAAAATAAGTCTTGTTCAAGATAAATGATCCAATTGCAAAGCAGATGATCATGAGAATTACAGGTACCGGAACGACGCTGACATACCCCTGTCCGATTATACGGAAATTATCTGTAAATCCGTTAATTGGAAGGCCGCCGCTCAATATATAGGCAAGGCCTGAGAACGCCGTCTGGGTCGCAAAGGTAGCAATCAATGCCGGAATACCGATTGTGGATACCATAAAACCGTTCAACACACCAATCAAGGTAGATACTGCGAGTGTAATAAGTATGGCAAGCCACATATTTACTCCCATGTTAACCATCAGATAGGCACATACTATGTTGACAAATGACATGATTGAACCTGTTGCCAGGTCTATGTCTCCAAGCAAGATAACAAATGTCATACCGATGGAGGCAATACCGAACATGGATACCTGACGGAGCAGCGAGAATATGTTGCTCGGGTTTATAAATCTCGGATTTGCGATAGTAAACGCAATGACGAGAATCAAAAACACTACCCATATCGCTTTATCTTTTAATTGGTATACTACTTTATTTTTCATACAGTCTGACCCTCCTCCATTCTTGCTGCGGACGCATACGCCATAATGGTTTCCTGATTGAACTCGCTCTTTTCAAGCTCTCCGGTCATCTCACCTTCCGACAGCACTACAATTCTGTCCGACATACCCATCAGTTCCTCCATCTCAGAAGAAATCATCAGAATTGCCTTTCCTTCTTTTTCAACTAAATCATTCATCAGCTTGTAAATCTCGTACTTTGCCCCGACATCGATTCCTCTTGTCGGTTCATCAAATATGATCAGCTCGGAATCCGCCGCAAGCCATCTCGCCAGAATGACCTTCTGCTGATTCCCGCCGCTTAAGTTCTTCACGAGCTGATGCAGCGTCGGTGTCTTGATCGCCATGCTCTTCTGATATTTCTCGGCGGTCTCAAGCTCCAGCTTGGAATTGATGACGCTGAGACGGGAATTCCTCTCATAAATCGGCATATTGATATTATTTTTGATTGATATCCCGAGCATGGCCCCGTGCCGTTTCCGGTCCTCCGGCACAAGTGCGATTCCCAGGTCAATGGCTTCCCGCGGGCTCTTCGGGTTCACTTCCCTTCCCTTGAATATCACCTGCCCGGATGTCTTCTGCGCAGCTCCGAAGATAACTTCCGCCAGCTCGGTGCGGCCCGCGCCGACCAGCCCGCCAAGTCCTACGATCTCACCTTTATGTACCTTCAGGCTTATGTCATTGTCTCCATTGCCGGTGACTCCCTTCAGCTCCAGAACCACTTCATTCTTATCGACACAGTCCTCCCGCGGCGGATAGGTTTCCGTCAGCTCCCGGCCGACCATCAGCTTGATCAGTTCCTGGACCTCGCTGTCCTTCGTAATTAAAGTTTTGACATATTCGCCGTCACGTAAAACGAGGATTCTATCTGACAGACGATAGATTTCATCCAATCTATGAGATATGTAGACAATAGAAATCCCTTCCTTGCGCAGTCTTTCTACTACCCGGAACATACTTTCAACTTCCGCGCTCGTCAGAGGTGCAGAAGGCTCATCCATAATCAATATCTTCGCATCCTGCTGGATCGCCTTGGCAATCTCAACCATCTGCTGATAGCCGACCGTCAGGTTTTTCATCAGAGTCTTCGGGTCAATCTTAATCTGGAGCTGTTCAAAAGCTTTTGCAGCCTCCCTCTCCATTGCCTTCTTATCAATTACAGGTCCTTTTTTGATAGGCCTGCCTAAAAAAAGGTTCTCTGCTGCCGACAGTTCCTTAACATTGTTGAATTCCTGATAAATGATTGCAATTCCGTTCTCAGCTGCAAGCTGAGGCGTCATGCTAGTGAATTCTTTGCCGTTTACGATAATCTTGCCGGAAGTCGGGATAACTGCTCCCGAACAGCATTTGATCAGCGTAGATTTTCCGGCCCCATTTTCTCCAATCAGTGCAAGTATCTCGCCTTTCTTCAGTTCCAACGTAACATCTTTCAGTGCGACAACACCCGGGTATTCTTTTCTTATATGCTCTAACTGCAGTACATATTCTTCGCTCATATTCATTTCCCCCTGAGTCAAGCGGATATTACATAGAGGCGGAGCAACCCGCCTCTATCTTATCGTCTCGCTAGCTTTATTATGATGTTACATTCCCTTCATGATATCATCGATGTTGTCCAGATTGATTTCCATCGTCGGTCTCTGAACATTGTGATTGTCACCTGAGAAGTCTTCACCGTCGAGGATTCTCTCATACATCTTCATACAAGCTTCTGCTGTGTCTGTACTGGAACCTTCGAAACCGATAATTGCTCTTACAGCCTCGTCTCCCGCTTTCAGAGACTCTAACTGCTGCGGAGTTACGTCTGTCGTGATAACGCCATAGTTCTCCGGGATATTGCCGGCTCCGCCGAACTTCTGCAGCAATGCTTCGTTAGAACCAATCATAGCGCCTGCTCCAACTCCAACAAAGATAGAGCAGTCTGGATTTGCCTGAAGAACAGTCTCAACATTAGTCTGTGCTTCATTTGCTTCCAGTCCGTCGACCTCAGCTACTACTTTGTAGTTGCCTTTGTCACAGTTCTCTTC
Organism: Extibacter sp. GGCC_0201; assembly: GCF_017566055.1. NCBI lineage: Bacteria > Bacillati > Bacillota > Clostridia > Lachnospirales > Lachnospiraceae > Extibacter > Extibacter sp. GGCC_0201. The sequence continues at coordinate 89,873 of NZ_JABFCH010000018.1, forward strand.
CAGCCCTTCTTTGATGCCGTTTGCTCTCTCTAACAGAACCTTTGTAGATGGTTTGCCGATGACGCATACCTCAGCCGGCTTATCTGCTGTATAGTGCTCATTGATGAAAGCTGCCGCTGTCTTACCAATGTCATTTCCAAGTGCCGTGTTGTCAAGAATCCAGTTTGCAGTCGTATTCTCCATCGGATCATCCCAGCACATAACTTTGATTCCTTCATCAAGCGCCTGCTGGCATACCGTCTCGAGCGCGTCAGCATCAGCCGGGTGGACCATGATCAAGTCACAGCCTGATGTGATAAAGTTCTCGACCTGGCTGATCTGCTCTGATGAATTGTTAGAGCAATCCTGCAATGTGTAGTCCCATCCTTTGTCTTTCAAGAGTTCTTCCAGCTTACCCATAACGCCTGCCCAGTAATCGTTCTTCAGAGACTGGATGGAGATGCCGACCTTGTAGCTGTCTTTCTTCTCGTTATCCTTCTTGTCGTCTCCGCCAGAAGTTGGTGACTTGGTTGTACATCCGACAACCATTGCCGCGATCATTGCCACGCAAAGAATCACGCTTACCACTTTTTTCCTCATAATACGTTTTCCTCCTTGAAATATATTATTTTATAGCTTTTGCTATCAGCTATCCAGTTAAGGATCCCTTTAGAAGCAGGTAAATGCTCCATCTACGATGATATCGGATCCTGTTGTAAACGTACTCGTGTCCCCTGCAAGGTATACGAGGATCGACTGGAGCTCCTCAGGCTTTCCAAGCCTTCCCATCGGTGCCATTGCATTCCACTGTGTAATCAATGGTTTCAGGTGCTCTGCATTCATAATCAGCTCAGTTCCTATGTATCCGGGGCTTATGCAGTTTACACGCACGCCCTTCTTGGCCCACTCTACTGCAAGTGATTTGGTCAGCTGGCTAACACCGGCTTTTGAAGCATTGTATGCGCACTGTGGCTGCGGCACGTTCACGATATGCCCTGACATGGAAGCGGTATTGATGATGGATCCATGTCCCTGTTTCAGCATCACTCTTCCAGCCGCGGTAGCACAGAGGAATACGCCGGTAAGATTGATATCGATTACTTTCTGCCACTGTTCAAAGGTCATCTCCTCTGCAGGAGCGTTTACTGCGATACCGGCGTTATTGTAGCAGGCATCCAGCTTTCCATATGTATCGACAACCTTTGCAACCATTGCTTCAACCTGATCCTTATCCGTGACATCACACTCGATTGCAATTGTCTTGGAGCCTGTAGCCTCTGCAATCTCTTTGGCAACTTTCTCAGCGCCTTCCAGGTTGATATCCACGACAGCCACGTCAGCACCTGCTTCTGCAAATGCCGTAGCAGCGCATTTTCCAATCCCGCTCGCAGCACCTGTCACATAGATTGCCTTGCCGTCCAGTCTCATGCTTTCAATAATTCCCATTTCGTCCTCCTCCCGGTTACTAGCCGTTCTGCTTAATATTGCGTTGCCGCTGTTCATAAAGTATACTTTTCT